>CALRPK020000171.1:0-5232 GCA_943370015.1 Paracoccus haematequi | reverse complement strand
AGACCAGCGCCATGTGATGTTCCGACCCGCGCAGGATCTCCATCACGTCCAGCGCATCGGCCAGTTCCGACACCACCGGCACCTCACGCAGCAGGCGCTTGGGGTCCATGCTTTCCCGCCGCGACAGCGCGTTGAAAGCATCGGCGAGGGTGATGATCCCCACCACCTCACCCGACTCTCGGCTTTGCACCGGCATGCGCGGGCGACCGATGCGGCGGATGGCGGTGGCGGTCTCCGCCGGTGTCGCCTCAAGCTCCAGCATCTCAACCTCATGCCGGGGGGTCATCAGCGCGCGGGCGGAGCGGTCGGCCAGACGCATGACGCCTGCCATCATCTCACGCTCTTCGGTCTCGATCACGCCGCCTTCCTGCGCTTCGGTCAGCAGGGAGTGGACTTCCTCTTCGGTCACGCGATTGCCGTCCTTGCCGGATTGGCCCAGCAGAAACAGGATCGTGCGCCCGGATATGTCCAGAAACCAAACGACAGGCGATGCCGCGCGGGACAGGATCACCATGGCAGGGGCCACGCGGATCGCAACACCTTCGGGGTTTTTCAACGCCAGTTGCTTGGGCACCAATTCGCCCACGATCAAGGACAGATAGGTCAGCAGCAGCACCACACTGCCGACGCCCAAGGTCCGCGCGGTATCAGGGTCCATCCCCCAACCTGCCAGCGCCCCGGCCAGACGCGCACCCAAAGTGGCCCCCGAAAAGGCGCCCGAAAGCACGCCCACCGCCGTGATCCCGATCTGGACCGAGGACAGGAACCGCCCCGGCGATTCCGCCAGACGGAGCGCGGCCGCCGCCCCGCGCGACTTTGCCTCAAGCGATTTCAACCGTGCAGGACGGGCGGAAACGATAGCCATTTCGGACATGGCCAAAACCCCGTTCACAAGGATCAGGGCGACGACAATCAGGATTTCGGTAAACATGGGGGCCAAACTGGGACAGGGAGCCAAAGGTTAGGCACTAAGCCCGCCCGCGACAAGGCCCCGTTGCGAAATGAGATCAGACCCGAACGCCCTCGCGCGCGGCAAGGTCGCAGAAGAATTGCCACGCCACCCGACCCGACCGACCGCCGCGCGTGGCCTGCCATTCAATCGCCTCGGCCCGTAGGCGATCCGGCGCGATGTCGATGCCATGGGCCGCGCAATAGCCCCGGATCATGTCCAGATAGTCATCCTGCGTGCAGGGATGGAAGCCCAGCCACAGCCCGAAGCGATCCGACAGCGACACCTTTTCCTCGACCGCCTCGGTCGAATGGATGGCGGCTTGGGTCTCATTCTCGATCATGTCGCGCGGCATCAGGTGGCGGCGGTTCGATGTGGCGTAAAGGATCACATTATCCGGGCGCCCTTCGATGCCGCCATCCAGCACGGCCTTAAGGCTTTTGTAATGCTGGTCATCATGGCTGAAAGACAAGTCATCGCAGAACAGGATGAACCGGCACGGCGCCGCGCGCAGGTGGTTCATCAACCGCCCGACCGAGGGCAGGTCTTCGCGGCTGAGTTCCACGATCTTCAGATCAAAGCCTTCAGCGCGCACTTGGGCATGCACCGCCTTGACCAGCGACGATTTCCCCATTCCCCGCGCGCCCCACAAAAGGGCGTTGTTCGCTGGCAATCCGGCGGCAAAGTGGCGCGTGTTGGCAAGCAGCGTATCGCGGGATCGGTTCACCCCGACCAGCAGCGACAAATCGACCCGCGCCACATGGGCCACGGGGTCCAGACGCTCGGGTTGGGTGTGCCAGACAAAAGCCTCAGCCGCCCCAAAGTCAGGGGCGGCGAGGGGGGCCGGGGCCATGCGTTCAAGGGCGGCGGCGATGCGCGCCAGAAGTTCGTCCGTCATGCCGCGTCGTCTTCATCCTCATCGACCCAGGTGCCATCGGCGCGGGCCTGTGCCTCACGCTTTTTCTCGATTCGGCGGATCAGGAAGATCGACACTTCGTAAAGCGGGTAGATGGCGACAAAGAGGATGATCTGGCTCATCACATCCGGCGGCGTCGCAATCGCGGCCAGCGCAAGGATCGCCACCACGGCGTATTTCCGCATCCCCGCCAGACCGCGCGACGACACCAGTCCCGCTTTGCCCAGCAGCACCAGCAACACCGGCAGTTGGAAGCACAGACCAAATGCCAACACGAATTTCATCGTCAGGCCCAGATATTCCTGCGCCGAGCCTTGGAACACGATCCCAGGAATGGGCGCATCACCCGGCGCGCCGCCCACCACAGGGGCCGCATCCCCGGCAGCGCCTGCGACGGCATCCGCCGCCGCACCCACGACCGTTGCCGCCTCATTCCCGAACTGTTGAAAGCCCAGAAAGAAGGTGAAGGCCATCGGCAGCACGATCAAATAGGCAAAGGCCGCCCCAAAGAAGAACATGATCGGCGAGGCGAACAGGAACGGCACGAAAGCATTCTTTTCCGACCGGTAAAGCCCCGGCGCCACAAAGCGCCACAGATGATAAGCGATGACCGGAAAGGCCAGCACCAGCCCACCAAAGAGCGAGATGTTGATGGCGACGAAGAAGCCTTCCTGCGGCGAGATCAGCACCAGCTGGCAGTTCTGCCCCATCGAGGCCAGAACATCGCAGATCGGATGCGACAGGAAGTTAAACACCTGCATCGCAAAGGGATAGACCACGAAGATCGCCACCACAAAGGCCCCAGCCGCCCACATCAGGCGGTTGCGAAGTTCGGCCAGATGCTCGACCAGCGGGGCAGAGCTGTCGTCAATGCTGTCGGTCATGCGTCACTCTTCTTGCGCCGCACCGGCGGCTTGCGGGCGGGCTTTGCATCAGCCGTTTCGGTGGCGGGTTCAGCAACGGCGGCGGGTTCCGGGGTCACGGCGGCGGCAGCGGCGGCATCAGCCTTGGCCTTTTCCGCCGCTTTCTCCGCGAATTTCTTCGCGGCGGTCTCGGTCCGCTTGGCCTGCAATTCCAACGCCTTTTGCCGGGCTGCCGCCTGTTCAGCGGCCTTTTGTTCGGCCAAGGCGGCTGTCGCAGGTCCGGGCGCAGATGGGGCCTGCGTTTCTGCCGCCACCTCTGTCGCCGTCGCTGCCGCAACGGCCGCCGTCGTTCCAACCGCAGGCGCAGCCGTTGTCACCACGGGTGCCGCGGCCAAGGTCGGATTGGCCGTTGCAGCCGCAGCCTTGATGCCCTTGGACGGGTCCCACTTTTCAAACTTGCTGGCCGCATTTTCCAGCGCATCAATCCCCATGGCCGAGGCCGAGGTGCTGTTGCGGATGGCGTTCAAATCCTTGCGCACCTCGTCCAGCCCGGTAGACTTTGCAGCGTCGTCCATGGCGCGCTGAAACTCGCGCGCCATGCCGCGCGCCTTGGCGGTCACCCGGCCAAGGGCATGAAACATGCGCGGCAGGTCTTTCGGACCCACCACAATCAACGCGACGATCCCCAGCAGGATCAATTCGCTCCATCCGATATCCAGCATTCAATGCCTCTCCCGACCGGTCACCTGCGATCAGGCCCAGATCAGACCTTGTCTTTTTCCGTCTCCGGGGTGACGTCCTTCACCGCTTCAACGGCGGCATTGGCGGCCTCTGCGGCTTCGGCAGAGCCATCCTTGACGCCGCGCTTGAAGGCGGTGATGCCCTTGCCGACTTCGCCCATCAGGTTCGAGATCTTCCCGCGCCCAAACAGAACCAGAACAACGGCGGCGATGATGATGATTTCCAACGGTCCCAAGCGTCCCATCCTCTTTAGTCTCCTGATGTGTCGGGCGCTGTGATCCTAGCCCGACTCCGATTGCGTTGCGGCCATTTAGTCCCAAGCTTCGGACGGCGAAAAGACCGCATCCGGGTGATCCGCGCCTCTACTGACAGTAAATTGTCAGTTGGCACATCCTGCGCTATGAAACCGTCATGAAACGCGATGACCGACTTTTTGAACTGGTGCAGGCCATGCGCGACGGGCGCTTGCACACGGCGGATGAGTTGGGCCGCCGTCTGGGCGTGTCCACCCGCACCATCTGGCGCGACATGGCGATGCTGGCCGCCAGCGGCCTGCCGGTCGAGGGTGAGCGGGGTTTGGGCTATATCCTGCGCGCGCCCTTGGTGCTGCCGCCGACGCTGATGACGGCGGATGAATTGCAGGCCCTCGTCGCCGGTCTGCGCCATGTGGCCGAAGATGACGCAAGCCCCCTCGCCCGCCCCGCGCGCACGCTGTTGGCCAAGGTCGCCACCCTGCTGCCACAGGCAGGGATCGAGGCGGAGTAGCCGCTACCGCCCCGCCGGAAACACGAAACAGCGATCCCGTCGGATCATCAGCCAAAGTGCCGTGCCAAGCTTGGGCAGAAACACACCGGGGACCGAGGCGGTCAGAACCGACCCGTCAAAATCCATGCGGAAATCCACAAGGCTTTCGCGGCCCATGTAGCGTGCTCGCTGCACCGTGCCGCGCGCTGCCGTGCCATCCTGCGCGGTGGGATTGGGTCCGCGCCCACCCCGGTCAAAGTCGATCTTCAGATGCTGCGGGCGGATCACGATCTCCACTTCCGCCCCATCGCCATGGCCGGGGGTCAGAAAGGCCCCAAAGGGCGTCTCGGTCAGCGCGCCGCGCGATTTGCCCCGGATCACGTTGATGTCGGAAAAGAACGCCGCCGCCGCCTTGTCCACCGGCGCGTTGTAGACGTTATAGGGCGCGCCCTTCTGCACGATCCGCCCGCCGCGCATCAGCGCGATTTCATCGGCCATGCGCATCGCCTCATCGGGTTCATGCGTGACCAAAAGCACCGCCGCCCCTTCGTCTTTCAACACCTCCAGCGTGACATCGCGGATGCCATCGCGCAGGCGGTTGTCCAGCCCCGAAAACGGCTCATCCATCAGCATGACCTTGGGGCGCGGGGCAAGCGCACGGGCCAGCGCCACGCGTTGCTGCTCACCGCCTGATAACTGGTGCGGATGCTTGGCCCCATAGCCCGACAGGTTCACCCGCTCCAGCAACTCCCCAACCCGCGCGGATTTGGCTGCCTTGTCGCCCTTCAGCCCAAAGGCCACGTTCTGCGCCACGGTCAGATGTGGGAACAGGGCGAAATCCTGAAACATCAGCCCCACTGACCGCGCTTCGGGCGGGACCAACACACCCGCACCAAAGACCGGCGCACCGTCGATCAAAATCTCACCGCCATCGGGCCGCTCCACCCCCGCGATCATCCGCAAGGTCGTGGACTTGCCGCAGCCGGATGGTCCCAAGAGACACATCACCTGCCCCGGCG
>CALRPK020000170.1:0-5239 GCA_943370015.1 Paracoccus haematequi | reverse complement strand
GAGATCAGCCGCACCTCGTCGTTCACCGTCACTTTGGCGGTGCCTTCGACCACCACCCAATGTTCGGACCGATGGTGATGCGATTGCAGGGACAGCGAGGCACCGGGATGCACCACGATCCGCTTGACCTGAAAGCGCGGCCCAAGGGCAAGGCTTTCATACCAGCCCCAAGGCCGGAAATCGCGGGCAAAGGCGGTGGCCTGTTTCGCGCCCTTGGATTTCAGCGCTGCGACCGCCTCTTTCACGCGCTGCGATTGATCCTTGCGCGCCACCAGCACGGCATCGGGCATGGCGACGACGACAAGGTTTTCCAGCCCGATGCCCACCAGTTCCACCCCATCTGATTCAGAACGCAGCAGGGTGTTCGTGCAGGCGATGACGGTGGCGTTTTCGGACAGCACGTTGCCTGACGCGTCAGGGCCGGATTCCTGCCAGACAGCCTCCCACCCGCCAAGATCGGACCAGCGCCCGGCATAGGGCATGACGGCAAGGTTCGCGGCCTTTTCCATGATCGCATAATCGACCGAGATATCGGGAAGCTCGCCCCACGGGGCGGCATCCAGACGGGTAAAGCCCAGATCGGTCTTGGCCCCACTCACCGCCGCCTTGGCCTTTGGCATCAGATCGTGGGCATGGCTGGCAAAGGCATCAAGGATGGCGCGGGCCGAGAACAGGAAGATCCCGGCGTTCCACAGGTGCATCCCATCGGCCAGCATCGCGGCGGCGCGGGCGGCATCGGGTTTTTCCACAAAGGCGGCAAGGGGATGCGGGCCGGTCTTGCCCGCCGGCGGTTCGGTCAGGCGCAGATAGCCATATCCCGTCTCTGGCCGGTCCGGTTGGATGCCGAAGGTCACGATATCCCCGGCCTCTGCCCGCGGCAGGGCGGTCTGCACCGCCTGACGGAAGGCCGCGGCATCGGGGATCACATGGTCGGAGGGCAGGACCAGCATCACCGCCGCCGGGTCTTTCGCCGCCAGATGCAAGGCGGCGGCGAGGATCGCAGGGGCGGTGTTGCGCGCGGCGGGTTCGATCAGCACGCCTTGCGGCGCGATTCCCACCGCCGCCAGTTGTTCGATCACGATGAAGCGGAAGGGATCGCCGGTGATGATCAGCGGCGCGATAAAGCCGTCCGCCGTGCAGCACAGGGCCGAGGATTGGAACAGGCTGCGCTCCCCTGTCAGCTTGGCGAATTGCTTGGGATAGCTTTGCCGGGACAGCGGCCAGAGACGGGTCCCCGACCCGCCACACAAAATAACCGGATGAATCATGATACCCTGATTGATTGGCAATTCATTGGTCACAGGCTATACGCATTCGGTCGGCAGGGCCAAGGGGTTCGTCTGGGTTTATCTAAGGGGTTAGTATGGCACCGAAGTTCGGGACGAGTGGTTTGCGTGGGCTTGTGGTGGAATTGACGCCCGCGTTGGTGGCCGATCATGTCCGCGCCTTTATCGCCGCCTGTCCGATGGGGACGGGGCTGTTTGTCGGGCGCGACCTGCGCGAATCCTCGCCCTTGCTGGCCGATGTGGTGATCGCGGCGGCGCGGGGCGAAGGGGTGGCTGTCACCGATTGCGGCGCGGTGCCGACGCCTGCACTGGCGCTTGCCGCGATGGGGGGCGGGGCGGCGGCGGTGATGGTGACGGGCAGCCACATTCCCGCCGATCGCAACGGGTTGAAATTCTACCTGCCGGGTGGCGAGATCACCAAGACGGATGAGGCGGCCATTCTGGCAGCACTCGGGCGTCCGGCCGGGGCGGGGCAGGGTGCCTTGGCGCGGAACGGGACGGCGGGTGCGGATTGGGTTGCGCGTTATGTCACCGCCTTTGGCCCGCAGGCGCTGGCCGGGATGCGGATCGGGGTCTGGTCCCATTCGGCGGTCAGCCGGGATTTGCTGGTCGATGCTGTGCGCGGTCTTGGGGCAGAGGTGGTTGAGGTTGGTCGGACTGACAGCTTCATCCCCGTGGATACCGAGGCGGTGCCGGATTGGGCGCGGTCCCAGATCGCGGATTGGGTGGCCGCGCATGGTTTGGATGCGATGGTGTCGACCGACGGCGATGGCGACCGGCCCTTGGTGGCGGATGCAGGCGGCGCGGTGGTGCCGGGCGATATCCTCGGCCAGATCACCGCGCGGGTGGTGGGGGCAGAGGTGGTGGTGACGCCGGTCAGTTCCAACACCGGGGTAGAGGCATCCGGGCATTTCGCCCGCGTGATCCGCACCCGGATTGGTTCTCCGTTTGTGATCGCCGGGATGGCGGCTGGGGGCCGCGTGGTGGGGTATGAGGCGAATGGCGGCTTCCTGCTCGGGTTTCCCGCGACACTCGCCGGACCTTTGGCACCTTTGGCCACCCGCGACAGCCTGTTGCCGATCCTCGCCCCTTTGGTGGCGGCGCGGGAGAGGGGCCTTGCCGCCTTGGTCTCGCGCGAGCCGCCACGCTATACCGCCACGGACAGGATCGAGGATATCCCGACCGCACGCTCTGCCGCTTTGCTGGCGCAGTTGACGGCAGACCCCGCCGCGCTGTCTGCCCTGCTGGCGGAGTTGGCTGAAACCGCGGCGACCCAAGACCTGACCGACGGCCTGCGCGTGACCTGCACCTCAGGCCGCGTGTTGCATCTGCGGCCATCCGGCAACGCGCCGGAGTTCCGGGTCTATGTGGAGGCCAGTTCACCTACAGAGGCGCAGGTGATGCTGGCGAAGGCTTTGGGGATTGTGAAAGGGCGTTTGGCAGCATGACACGCAAGGTTCTGATCACAGGGACCGCCGGTTTCATCGGCTTTCATCTGGCGCGGTTGCTCTTGGCCGAAGGCTTCCGCGTGCATGGCTATGACGGGATGACGGATTACTACGACGTTACCCTGAAACAGCGCCGTCACGCCATGCTGCTGCAAACGCCGGGATTCTCCGCCACCGAAGGCATGCTCGAAGACCGTGCCCTGTTCGATCAGGTGGCGGATGAGTTCGCGCCCGAGGTGATCATCCACCTCGCCGCCCAAGCCGGGGTGCGCTACAGCCTTGAAAACCCGCGCGCTTACCTCGACAGCAATGTCATCGGCACCTTCAACGTGATGGAGGCGGCGCGGCGGTTGAAGGTGGGTCATCTCTTGATGGCCTCCACCAGTTCGATCTACGGCGCGAATACGGAAATGCCTTATGCTGAAACGCACAAGGCCGACACGCAATTGACGATCTATGCCGCGACCAAGAAGGCGACGGAAAGCATGGGCCATGCCTATGCCCATCTGTGGAACCTGCCGACCACGATGTTCCGCTTTTTCACCGTCTACGGCACATGGGGGCGGCCCGATCTGGCCTATTTCAAGTTCGTCGATGCGATCCTGAAGGGTCAGCCCATCGACATCTACAACCACGGTGAGATGTATCGCGATTTCACCCATGTCGGCGATCTGGTGCGCGGCATCCGTTTGTTGATCGACGCGGTGCCGGTGCGGCCTGTGGATGGCGTGGTCGAGGAGGGGGATAGCTTGTCCCCGGTTGCGCCTTACCGCGTCGTCAATATCGGCAATTCGCAGAAGGTGAAGCTCTTGGATTTCGTCGAGGCGATTGAAGAGGCGGTCGGGCAGAAGGCGATCCGCAATTACATGCCGATGCAGATGGGCGATGTCCCGGCGACCTGGGCCGACGCCAGCCTGTTGCAACGCCTGACCGGCTATCGCCCGCAGACGGACATCCGGGATGGGCTGGCCGAGTTTGTGGCGTGGTATCGAGAGTATTACGGGCGGTGAGGGTGGCCGTTGGTGGTTAGAGTTAGCGGAGGCCATCGCCGAGGCTATGCGATGCCGCTTGCCCCATCCCGGCCGGGGGCCCCACCGGCCCCCGGCCAGCGCCCGTCCCGCCCATGGCGGGCGCTACTCGCCAGCCGGGCCGGGCGCTGGCCTCTGTCGGATATGCTGAACGCGAGAGGGGAGATGTGGTCACGCGGGCGGGGAAAAGCAGTGCTTTTCCTTTTCCGCCCGTTTGTGGACGAAGTTTACACGCCCCACCCTGCCTTCAACCCTTCAAACACCGCCTCTTCCGCTGTGCGCGGGGCGAGGCAGTCGCCGGCCATGGTGACGGGGATGCCCATCGCTTCGATGGTTTCGGATAACTGATCCAGTGGCGTATGGCCAAGGGCGAGGATGACGGTCTGGACATCTGGAACCTCAACCGCCTCTCCACTCGCCGTGTGTTGCAGGAAGACGGTGTCGCCTGCCGTACCGTAGAGGCGCATGTAGGGGCGGACCATGACCGCTGCCGTGTGAAGTTCGGCGGCGAGCGTGTCGCGGACATACAAGGGCAAGACCTCTCCGGCATGGGTTCCTGCGACGGCCAGCGTCACCCGGTGGCCGTCCCGCGCCAGACGCAGGGCCAGGCCGGGGCCGATCCAATCGCAGCGCCAATCGGCCACGACCACATGCGCGCCGGGTTTGACCTTGCCTTGCAGCAGGTCCCAAGCGGTGGCGATCTGCATTTCGCCATCCGTCGGCAGGTCTGGCACGCGGGGCAGGGCACCGGTGGCGAGGATGACAGCGTCGGGTTTTTCTTCTGCGATCAGGTCAGGGGTCACCGTCACCCCGCGCCGGACCCGCACCTGAGCGCGTTCCAATTCGCGTGTCAGGTTGGTCACGATCCCGCCAAACTCTGCCCGCCCCGGCAACAGTTGCGCCAAAAGCGCCTGCCCGCCAAGTTGGGGCGCGGCGTCCCACAGTGTCACCTCATGCCCGCGCTTGGCGGCGGTGATGGCGGCTTTCATCCCGGCCGGACCGCCGCCGATGACCATGACGCGCTTGGGCGCGGTCGTCGGGGTAATGGTGCCATAGACCAATTCCCGCCCGGTTTCCGGATGCTGGATGCACGAGACCGGCAGGCCCTTGTGAAAATGCCCGATACAGGCCTGATTGCAACCAATGCAGGCGCGGATGTCGTCCACTGCACCTGCCTGTGCCTTTACCGCCATCTCTGGGTCGGCAATCATCGCGCGGGTCATGCCGCAGACATCGGCGCGACCGGCGGTCAGGATCGCCTCGGCCTCTTGCGGTTGGTTGATGCGTCCGGCGACGAAAACCGGGATTGACAGCGCGCGTTTGAAGGTGGCCGCGTCGGGCGCAACATAGCCGGGGGCAAAGGCCATGGGCGGCGCGATATGCACGGCACCGCCGACGGTGGCCGAGGTGCCGGTGGTGAGGTGGAGGTAATCCATCAACGGCTCCAACGCGCGGCAGGCGGTCAAAGCCTCTGCCA
>CALRPK020000169.1:0-5250 GCA_943370015.1 Paracoccus haematequi | reverse complement strand
CGGCTTTTCGCTCCCCGGCAAATGCGCCAGCAGGTCGGCCACCATCTTTTCCGTCTCACGGCTGGCGGTGCCATTGCCGATGGCGATCAGGGCCACGCGGTGCTTGGTGATCAGTTGCGCCAGCGCCACCTGCGCGCCGCGCAGGTCGTTCTTGGGCTGGAAGGGATAGACGGTGTCGGTCCCCAACACCTTGCCCGTGGCATCGATCACCGCGACCTTCACGCCCGTGCGGATGCCGGGGTCCAGACCCATCGTGGCCTTGCCCCCCGCAGGCGCGGCCAAAAGCAGGTCTTTCAGGTTGCGGGCAAAGACGCGGATCGCCTCTTCTTCCGCCTTTTCGCGCAGTTCCGCCATCAGATCGAGCGACAGCGAGGTTTTGATCTTCACCCGCCAGGCCCAGCTTGCAGCCTCGCGCAGCCATTTGTCCGCTGCGCCTGCCCCGCTGGCCGACAGCATCGCCGCTGCCGCACGTTCCGACGGGCTTTCCCCGCGCGGCGCGTCGGCATCGACCTCTAGGTCAATCGACAAGAACCCCTCATTCCGGCCCCGCAGCATGGCCAATACGCGGTGCGAGGGCGCGGTGGACCATGCCTCTTCATGCAGGAAATAGTCAGAAAACTTGGCCCCCTCGGCCTCTTTCCCCGCCACCACCTTGGCCGAGAGCCGCCCCGCCTGCCGCATATGCCCCCGCAAGCGACCCAGAAGCTCGGCGTTTTCGGCCAGCCCTTCGGCAAGGATATCGCGTGCGCCTTCAAGGGCGGCTTTCACATCGGGCACCGCATCGGTCACATAGCCCGCCGCCAGCGCCGCGGGATCGGCGTGGCGGTCGGCAAGGATGGCGTCATAGAGCGGTTGCAAGCCATTTTCGCGCGCGATCATCGCCTTGGTGCGGCGTTTGGGTTTGTAGGGCAGATAGATATCTTCAAGCTCTGCCTTGGTTCCTGCCTTGGTCAGGCTGGCCGACAGCGCGTCGGTCATCTTTCCCTGTTCGGTGATCGAGGCGATGATAGCCGCGCGCCGCGCCTCCATCTCGCGCAGATAGGACAGCCGTTCCGCCAGATTGCGCAATTGCGTGTCATCCAATCCCCCCGTAGCCTCTTTGCGGTAGCGCGCGATGAAGGGGACCGTGGCACCTTCGTCCAAGAGCGTGATGGCAGCGGCAACTTGCCCGACGGCGGCCCCGATTTCGGCAGCGATCACATGCGGAATGCGGCGGAGGGCGGCGTCTGACATCAGATGGTCCTTCTTCAAAACACAAAGTGGCAACGCAAGCGCGAGGCGGATTGCGACCATAGCGCCCGGCGCGGATGGGGCCAAGGGGGCCAGCCTTCGGTGCGTGCAAGTTCGCTCCGACGGAAAGAAGAAGTGGCGGCGTTAAAGGGGAATAACTCTGACGCCAAAGGCCAGTCCATGTCCCACTTGTTCCACCGTTACGCCACGCCCCTGATCACGGGGCTTTTCCTTGTCTCTTTGATCTCTGGCCTTGCGCTGTTTTTCCATGTCGGGCCTGCGGGCTTTCACGGGATGCACGAAATCCTCAGCCTCGTGCTGATCCTGCCCTTTGGCCTGCATCTTTGGAAAAACTGGCGGCCCATGCTGGGCTATTTCCGCCGCGCGCCGATGGTGATTGCGCTGGTGTTGTCGGCCTTGGCGGCGGGGGCGTTCCTGATCCCCACCGGAACGGCGAGGGCGGGCGGTCCGCCGCAGTTTCAACTGTTCAACCGGGTGATGGCGCAGCCGTTGGATCAGGTCGCCCCGGCGCTGGGATCGGATGCGGCAACGCTGGTCACGGCCCTGACAGGGGCGGGCTTTACCGTGGCAGAGGGTCAGACATTGGCCCAGATCGCCACTGCGTCGGGCAAGACCGAGGCCGATGTCGCGGCCACCTTGATGGGCGCTTTGCAATAGCAGGCGGCGCGGCCCCCGTTATCGCAACCCGCTTCCCCGCCGGGCAGAGGGGATCGTGCCCGGCCCGGCACTGGGGCGATGGGATCACGCCGCCCGCCGCCGTGCCACCGCGCGACCCGCCACCTGCACGGCCAAGGCGCAGGCATCCTCGGCGCTGGCCCCTTGCATCACGGCGGCAATAAAGCCCGCATTGAAGCCTTCGGGCGCGGCAGCCGCGCCTTCGGTCGGGCGGGTCGTCAATTGTCCATCCAAGGCCAAGACGGCCCGCCCCTCGGGTTGCAGGACCACCACTTGCGCTGCCCCCATCTTGGCATATCGCGCCGCCGATGCCAGCGGACTGGCGTCGTGAAAAATCGCGGCCTCGGCGCGGGCGGTGGTCAGCACGATCCGCGCCAAGGCCGCCGCCAGGCCGATGACCGCGCGCGCCGTATTGGCATCCGGCCACAGCCCAAGGCGCGAGGCGGGGATTAACACCAAGGGCCGCTTCATTTCGGCCAGCAGCGCCAGCAGCGCATAGCGGTGCGCGGGCGGCAAGACGGCCAGCATATCACCGCCAAGGATCACCAGATCGGCCCCCGTCAGCGCCTGCCGCACGGCGGCGGGTTCTCGCATCAGCCCATGCGCCGCACTGTCACCCAGCCAATGGCAGAACCGGCGCTGCCCATCATCCTGCGCGAGAAGATATTGCCCAACACCCCGGCGCGGATCGGGCGGGATCGGTGGGCACTCCAGCCCCGACCGCGCGAGATATGCAGCCAAAGCGGCAGAGCCTTCGTCCGTTCCAAGCCGCGTCAGAAAGGCGATGCGCCAGTCTTCGGGCACCAGACGGCGCAGATACCATGCGGTAGCCAAGGCCTCTCCGGCAAAGCCCGCGGGGGTGGACGTCTCTGCGACGAGGGATTTGGCCTCGGCCAACTCGATCAACCCTTCACCGATACACACGATCCGCATCAAACCCTGCCCTGCCTTGCGCCTGCCGCTAGGGGGCTTGCAAATTTCGGACCAAAGCCCGGACGAGGGTGCTTCTTTCAGCGCCAAAGACCCGCTAGGCTGCGGGCTGGAAACGATTTCAGACCTGCGCGCCGTGCCGCAGCGCAGCCTTGACCGAAAGGACCGCCGCCATGACCGCCGCCCCGCTGACCGATGCCGCCCACCGCGCCTTTCTGTGGCAGGATGCGCGGCGGCAGGTGGATTTCTTCCGCCCCAGCCTGAAGGCGGATGGCACCTTTGCCGTGCTGGCCGCCGATGGCAGCCCCCTGCCCGATGGCCCGCAGGAACTGCACACCACCACGCGGCTGGTGCATTCCTATGCCTTGGCCAAAGCGGCGGGTGAGTCGGGCTGTGACCCGATCATCGACGCCGGGATGGCCTGTCTGTTCGGCCAGCACTATGACTCGCAGCATGGCGGTTGGGTCTGGTCCTTTGATGGCGCAGGCGTCGCGGATGGGGTCAAGCTGGCCTATGGCCATGTTTTTGTGCTGCTGGCCGGGTCCAGCGCGCATTTGGTGGGGCACCCGGAGGGCAAGCACCTGATCGACGCCGCGACCGAGGTGATCGAGGCCCGCTATTGGGACGACGCCCACGGCCTGCTGCGCGATGAATACAACCGCGATTGGACGCCATTCTCCACCTATCGCGGCATGAACGCCAATATGCATGGGGTCGAGGCGCTGCTTGCCGCCTTTGAGGCGACGGGAACCCAGCGTTATCTGGATCAGGCCGAACGCATCCTCGATTTCTTCACCCGCCGCATTGCCCCCGCGCATGACTGGCGCATTCCAGAACACTACGATCAGAATTGGCAGATCGACGCCGGGTATGAGGGCAACCCGATGTTCCGCCCTGCCGGATCAACCCCCGGTCATTCGTTCGAGTTGGGGCGCTTGCTGATCCAGCATTGGGACCTGACCGGCCGTGCCGATCCCACCGCCCCCACCCGCGCCCGCGCGTTGATTGAGGCCGCGCTGCGCGATGGCTGGCGGCAAGACAAGGGCGGCATCGCTTATACGTTGAACCCGGCTACAGGCGCAATTGCGCGGCGCGACCGCTATTGGTGGCCGGTGACCGAGGCGATTGGCGCCCTATCCGCGCTGATGAAGATCGAACCGGCACCGCAGGATGCCGAGTGGTATGCCCGCCTGTGGGACTTCGCCCGCGCGCATTTCATCGACGCCCGGCACGGCGGCTGGTTCCCGGAAATTGACGAGGACGGCCAGCCCGACGCCCGCCAATTCCTTGGCAAGCCCGACATCTATCACGCGCTGCAAGCCGACCTGATCCCGCTGGTCGCCGGTGTGTCACGTCTGATCGACGGACTGCGCAGCGTACCGCGCACCTGATGGCCAGACTAAAAGGGGGAGAAGTGGTACAGCTTCCCCGGCTCGAACGGGGGACCCCCAGATCCACAATCTGGTGCTCTAACCAACTGAGCTAAAGCTGCACTGATGCGCCGTTTAACCCCGGCTTTGACGGATTGCAAGGGGCCGTCAGCGCGGGAAAGGAAGGTTTTCGCAGCCATGCCGCAGGCGGATGCAGGCCAAGGCAGGCCTGCGTCAGACCACCTGCCCTTGCGGAACCGGTCCGCGCGGGATAGGCCAAAGCGACAAGAAACGGAGGGTGCCATGGGCATCGACAAGGAAAGCGACATCGCCGCGAATCTGCAGATCGGCCCGACCTCGGCCGGCATGGTCCGCATCTATGTCGAAGCAGAAGGCGGCATTGAACTGCCCCTCGATTTCGACCCGGATGAGGCCGAAGAAATCGCCGAGGAATTGCGTGCCGCCGCCGAAGCCGCCCGCAGCATGGGCTCTGCCCCTGCGCCCAAAGGCGAGAAGGGCCGCTAAGGCCCCCACCCCGCCCCCGGATCGCGCAACGCCTGAAGGCGCAGCGCGGCGTGGCGGGCGAATTTTTGCACCATCACCTTGCGCCGCGCCGGGGCGAGCGGCTGTTCCGGCGGCATCCGCACCAGTTCGGCGTCATAGGCATCGGCGAGGATCAGCCCGGTTTCGGGCGGCAGCAGATCGGTCGGAAAATCGGCATCCACCGCCCAGAAAAAGCGATCACACCACTCCAGATATCCCTGCCATTTTCGGTCGGCCATATAGTCGGCGCGACCGGATTTGCATTCGATCACCCAAAGCTCGCCTTTCGGGCCAAGCGCCATCACATCGACGCGCAAGCCGGGGGTTGGCACCAGTTCCTCAACGGTGACAAAATCCATGGCACGCAAGGCCCGGCAGACCCCGCGCGCAAGACGAACGCCGGGCAGGTTGGGTAAGTTGGGGTCCATCGGCTGATCCATGCCCCAAACATGAACGAAAGATGAACAAGCTGCAAGCCAAA
>CALRPK020000168.1:0-5255 GCA_943370015.1 Paracoccus haematequi | reverse complement strand
TCCAGCGAAAAGCGAATTCTTCTTCGTCAGGGCGATCGGACGGATCGCGCGTTCGATCAAGTTGTTGTTGGCCTCGGGGCGCACGTCGAAGATGAAGCAGCGGAGGGCATCATCTGCAGCAACATGCGGGTGAACAAGCAGAAGATGCTGGGCTTGGATGCGCGCCGGAAGGAGCTGGAGGCCCAGCTGGCAGTGACGAAACGGCCCGATCCGCTGCGGTTTCATCCGGGGATGGCACAAACTTATCGCGCGCGGGTCGCGGCCCTGATCCGTGGTCTGGGTGACGCTGAGGACATGGAGGTGGCCAAGGAAGCGATCCGTGCGTTGATTGACAAGATCGTGGTAACGCCGCCGGATGATGGTGGACCGGGGCTGTCGATTGATCTTCACGGGGCCTTGGCAAGTTTGCTGCGCCTCGCCCGTGGGCTTCCCGTGGTTGCAGGGAATGTGCCTGGCCCCGGAACGCAGAAAGCCCCGCGTGGAGCGGGGCTTGTTGGGTCAAGCAGTGTTGGACCGGGCGGGTCTGATTTTCAACATGCTGATATTGTTAGAGATTTAGTGTTGGTTGCGGAGGCGCGATACTAGAAATACCTGACTTTGTACGAGGTAGATTGTGGCCATGCGGCAAAGGACCGGTAGCGAAACGAGGCAGGGTATGCGCTGCAGGCGCCACCCTCCAACTCTCGCAGCTGCCAAGACTGAGATGACATAAAGCGGCACGAAGATCTGTAGTCAACCATCGGTTGAAGTGCAGCGCTCACAGCCTCCGCAGACGCAGCGTGACGAAAACGGCCCGAAGCCGCCAGCCGACAGATGTGTGCTAGCATTAGTTTTGCGTGATCACGTCCTGCGCCGCACTGCCGCCCATGCGCCTGAAATGCAGAAAAGGGCCATACCCGAGAGCGCGATCTAATCCGGGAAATGGTCGAAGACAAGCCAACCAAAACCCGCAGCCCAAACCAGATGGAGGTAATCCACCTGGGCAAGCAAGCCGGCAGGGGCTTCACGATAGGCGGCGGTAAAGAGGAAGTGCCCAATTGCAGCAAGGCCGCCGAGGACGATCATTTAAACAACATCCTGTCCCGTGATCGGCTGGACAGGTAGCGTGAAGCCCGCGCCGATGCCGAAGCAGATCGTTCCGATCAGAGCGGTATGTCGTAGGAGCGCGACTGCGCTGTCTGTTCGGGGCAGAAGCCGCGTGAGGATGAGGTAGGTGGTGGCGAAAGCGAAATTGACAAGCGCCATGGTCACGCCCCACGGGTCCAACCCGCCTCGCAGGGCGCAGGATCAGCAAGACCCCCGCACACCTAACCATCGCGCCGAGCCATTCCGCCAGTCCGACCCGCTCGCCCAGAACGGACGCAGAAAGGAGGAGAACCACGAAGGGGGCAACCGCCCGCGCGCGCCGTGTCTGGCGAACGCTGCGACTGGTAGCGAACTATCTTGCGATCCGCCCTGACAATCTGGAAGCCCGCCGCACCGACAGCCAAAGATGCGCTTTCAGATAAGCGATTGCCTCGCGCGTCACAGACGATCACGTGCATTTTCAGAAACAAAAGTTTCACGCAGGTTTCTTTTCAAGATCAGGCACCTGTTACAGGCTGGAGCAAGCCTTGAGGGAAAGCCCACAACCGGATGATCCCCATGCCGAACCGCCCTATCCTTGGTGCCGCCCTTGACCATGACAGCCTCGCCGCGCATCGCGACTGGCTGCTGGAGGCGCCGCGCGATCTTGAACTGCAGGCCTTTGTGACGGCCGATGTCCTGAATTCCAATTGGTCGGGGCTGGTGGATGAAACCCTGCGCCTGCTGGACGGCCATAAGGGCCGTCTGGGCATCCGGGCCGTTCTGGGGCTTCACCATCGACTCGCGCGAGCCTGAAGTGCGCGCCGTCGTGACCCGCCGTTTCCTGCAAGGGCCGGGCGTCTGCGCCGCGCTGAAGGCAACCCACATGGTGATCCATTCGCCCTTCATCACCTGGGGTTACAACCATCGCGGCCTTTATGCGGGTGATGCGGAGCAGCGCGTCGCCAATGTGCGTGAGACGCTAGCGCCGGTCTTGGCCCGCGCCTCCGACATGGGCGTGACCCTGATGCTGGAAAACATCGAAGACATCGATCCCACCGACCGCGCCCAACTGTGCGAAGCGCTGGACTGGCAGGCGCTGGCGCTGTCGGTCGATACCGGCCATGCGCATTATGCCCATACCTCCACCGGCGCGCCGCCGGTCGATTTCTTCATCCGCGCCGCCGGGGCACGCCTTGACCATGTCCATCTGCAGGACAGCGACGGCTATGCCGACCGGCATTGGCAACTGGGTCAGGGCACGATCCTGTGGCACTCGGTCTTTGACGCGCTGCGCAAGACCGGAGCTACCCCCCCGCCTGATCATCGAATTGCGCGACAAGGCGGGGGTGATCCCTTCGGCCCGGCATCTAGCCGCCTTGGGGTTGGCCGAATAACCCCGCTGAAATTCGTCATCTTGTCCGACCTGCATCTGGGGGCCACCGATGGCGCGCCCGTCAACGGGCTGGACACCGGGGCGCGGCTGGCCGAGGCGGTGCGCGTCATCAACCGTGACCATGCCGACGCGGCCTTTGTCATTGTCGCGGGCGATCTGGCCGACCAGGGCGAGGTGGCCGCCTATCAGCGGCTGAAGTCCCTACTGGCCGACCTGACTCTGCCGGTGCACCTGACACTCGGCAACCACGATGACCGCGCAGCCTTCCTGTCGGTCTTCGGCGCGGACCTGGACGACGCGCAGGGCCGCGTGTCGCTGGTGATTGATCAGGGCGGGCACCGGATCATCCTTCTGGACACATCCGAAGACCAAGCGCACCGGTAAGGTGCTGAACGATGATCGGGCCGACTGGCGCGAGGTGTGGGCGCTGTTTCCCGGCGACGTGGCCTATGGCTGGCACGGCGCGCTGCACTCCTCGACCGTTGCCGAAAGCCTGGTAGCGGCGGGTTTCACCGTCCGGTCGCAGATCATCTGGGCCAAGGACCGGCTGGTTCTCAGCCGCGGCGATTATCACTGGCAGCACGAACCCTGCTGGCATGCCGTCAAGAAGACCGGCAAGGGCCATTGGGCGGGTGACCGAAAGCAGACGACGCTGTGGCACATCTCCGGCAAGGACCTGGACGCGGCCACCGTGCACGGCACCCAGAAGCTGGTCGAACGCATGCGCCGCCCGATCCTGAACAACTCCAGCCCGGGTCAAGCGGTGTTCGAACCTTTCATGGGATCGGGCACGACGCTGATCGCGGCAGAAACCACCGGCCGCGTCTGCTTCGGGATCGAATTGAACCCGGCCTATGTCGACGTGGCCATCGAGCGCTGGCAGCAGTTCACCGGCGCGAACGCCGTCTTCGCTGACACCGGCGAGACCTTTGCCGACCTTAAGGCGAAAAGGCTGGCCGCATGAACGCGCCCCTCCTGCCGGGCCTGATCGAACATTGGCCTCTTGCCCGGCTGAAACCTTATGCCCACAAAGCCAAGACCCACGACGCCGATCAGGTCGCGAAGATCGCCGCCAGCATGGCCGAATTCGGCAGGACGGTGCCCGTGGTGGTGGTGGTCGACGGCGAGCTGATCGCTGGCCATGGTCGCATCCTGGCCGCCGCCCACCTCGGCCTGTCTGAGGCCCCGGTCATCGTACTGGGCCATCTGACCGAGGTGCAACGTCGGGCGTATCGCATCGCCGACAATAAACTAACCGAGCTGGGCGGCTGGGACGACGCCCTGCTGCTGCAGGAACTGCAGGCGCTGCTGGCCGAGGATTTCGACCTCGGGCTGATCGGCATTCCGGAAGACGAACTGGACGCCTTGCTGGCAGACGCCGACGACCGACCCACGAATTCCGACGATGCAGCCGATGAGATTCCGGACGCACCCGCCGAACCCATCACCCGCCCGGGCGACATCTGGGCGCTGGGCAAGCATCGGCTGTGCTGCGGCGATGCCACCGATCCGACCGCCGTAGCGAGGCTGATGCAGGGGGAACAGGCCACCCTGATGTTCACCTCGCCGCCCTATGCGCAGCAGCGGGACTACGGCGCCGCCAAGGAAAAGGTCGGGGATTGGGATGCGCTGATGCAGGGCGTTTTCAGCGCAGCGCCGGTCACGACCGACGCCCAGCTGCTGGTCAATCTCGGCCTCGTGCACCGCGACAGCGAATGGCAGCCCTATTGGGAAGGATGGGTTGAATGGATGCGCGCGGCTGGCTGGCGACGCTTTGGCCGGTATGTCTGGGATCGGGGCCCCGGTTTGCTGGACGACTGGAACGGCCGCCTGGCCCCGTCGCACGAGTTCATTTTCCACTTCAACCGCGCGCCCCGCAAACCGCACAAGACCGTGCCGTCGAAACACGCTGGCGAGACCCTAGGCGGCGGTGGGCTGCGCGGGGCCGACGGTAGCGTCCACGCCAAGACCGGAACCGGCAACGCGATCCAGAGCCATCGTATCCCAGACTCTGTGTTCCGGGTGATACGCCACAAGGGCGGGTTGGGCGCGGCCGGATCGCACCTAGCCGTGTTTCCAGTGGCGCTGGTCGAGGCGGTGCTGACGGCTTTTTCCGATCCGGGCGACCTGATCTACGAGCCGTTCTGTGGCTCCGGCACCCAGATCGTCGCCGCCGAACGCGCTGGGCGGCGGTGTTTCGCGATGGAACTGGATTCCACATACTGCGACGTGGCTGTGCGGCGTTGGGAGATCGCGACCGGGCGTAAGGGAAGTTATACTGGCGAGCGCTAACTTTCCTTGGAAGAGCAGTTCCCTTTCAGCTGTGTTTTCGCCGCGGCTGCCTTGGGGCGCTGGGTAAGCACCTCACCCAAGGCCCCATACATTGACCGTTACCTTTGGGCCGCCTGCGTGGCGAGCTCGCGGCAGAACGAAGCGGAAGCGGACATTTGCCGCTCGATTGCCATCGTTCCAGCCGCAACCAAAGCGCCCGCTGCAAAGCTGATCAGGAAGTCCCGGAATGGGCGCCCCTGCACCACTAGTGGAGCGCTAGGCTCCCTATGTTTCTGTTTTATAGGCATAATCATACTCCTGAAGGGTGATGCAAGCGGAGGACCAACTGCGCGATGCGTCGCCATTCTACTGTATTATCATCGATTACCACAGTCACACGTTTGTGATCAAAAAATTAGATTAGTTACATCAATTTCCAACAATTCCCATTGCAACTCATGAGCATCCGTGGCATCCATAACGCATCGAAAAAGTGGGACGGCGAGTCTGAGAGCAGATACAC
>CALRPK020000167.1:0-5279 GCA_943370015.1 Paracoccus haematequi | reverse complement strand
CTTTGGCATCGGGGCCTATTGGGCGCTGACCAAGGCCAACCGTCTGGGCGAGATGTCGGTCATCACCCCGTTCCGCTATTCCCGCCTGATCTTTGCCCTGCTGATCGGCATCCTTGTGTTCAAGGAAAGCCCCGATGTCATCACCCTGTCAGGGGCGGCGCTGATCATCGGATCGGGGCTCTACACCTTTGCCCGTGAACGCGCGCGCAACCGTGCGGCGCCCTCAAAGCCGTAACGCACTTTCCATGACCGCCCCGCCGCGCTAAAGACCGCGTCGAGAGCACCCATCGCAGCGCCCGCTGCACGCATAAGGAAACTGATCGCCATGACCACGATCATTGATATCCATGCCCGCGAAATCCTTGACAGCCGTGGCAACCCCACGGTCGAGGTTGATGTCCATCTGGAAAGCGGCGCGATGGGCCGGGCCGCCGTGCCCTCGGGCGCATCGACCGGCGCGCATGAGGCGAACGAACGCCGCGATGGCGACAAGACCCGCTACAAGGGCAAAGGCGTGCTGGAAGCCGTCGCTGCCGTGAATGGCGAAATCGCCGAGGAATTGGTGGGCTATGACGCGACCGAACAGGTCGGCATCGACCGCACCATGATCGAAATGGATGGCACGCCGAACAAATCGCGTCTGGGCGCGAATGCGATCCTTGGCGTCTCGCTCGCCGTGGCAAAAGCGGCGGCAGAGGCCACGGGCCAGCCGCTGTTCCGCTATGTCGGCGGCACCTCGGCCCGCATCCTGCCGGTGCCGATGATGAACATCATCAACGGCGGCGAACATGCCGACAACCCGATCGACATTCAGGAATTCATGATCATGCCGGTGGGCGCGGACAATATCCGCGACGCGATCCGCATCGGGTCCGAGATTTTCCACACGCTGAAGAAAGAGCTTCAGCAGGCCGGCCACAACACCGGCATCGGTGACGAAGGCGGCTTTGCCCCCAACCTGCAATCGGCGCGCGATGCGCTCGATTTCATCATGAAATCGGTGGAAAAGGCGGGCTTCAAGCCGGGGCAGGATGTCTATCTGGCGCTCGACTGCGCCGCGACGGAATACTTCAAGGGCGGCAAGTATGAGATGAAGGGGGAGGGCAAGTCGCTGTCCATCGCCGAAAACGTCGATTTCTTGGCGGGTCTGGCGAAGGATTACCCGATCATCAGCATCGAAGACGGCTGTTCCGAGGATGATTGGGAAGGCTGGAAACTGCTGACCGACACGCTGGGCGACAAGATCCAACTGGTGGGCGATGATCTCTTTGTGACCAACCCGCGCCGTCTGGCCGAGGGCATCAAGGCCGGTTGCGCCAATTCCATGCTGGTCAAGGTCAACCAGATCGGCACTCTGACCGAAACCCTGCGCGCCGTCGATATGGCCCATCGCGCGCGCTATACCAACGTCATGAGCCACCGTTCCGGCGAGACCGAGGATGCGACGATTGCCGATCTGGCGGTCGCCACCAACTGCGGGCAGATCAAGACCGGGTCGCTGTCACGCTCGGACCGTCTGGCGAAGTATAACCAACTGATCCGCATCGAGGAAATCTTGGGCGAGACGGCGGAATATGCGGGTCGGTCCATCCTGCGCGGCTGATTGGGTTCGTTACGAATTGGAAAGGCCCCTGCTGCGGTGGGGGCCTTTTTTCATGGCCAAAACCGCGCGGGGCGGAACGGGGCAAGCGCGGGCTGATCGCCCTGCCCTGTCACTTCTGCCGCCAGCAGATTGGCGGCCTCCGGCGCCAGCGTGGCACCGGAGTGCATGACGGCCATCGACAGTCCCGGCAGCACTTGGCCGATTGCCGGGAGACCGTCACCGGGAACCGGTCGTTCCGCCATCCGCAGGCAATCCGGGCGGATGGCGGTCTGTGGCAGCAGGGCCTGTAGATGCGTCAACGTCTCTTGGATCAGCGTTTCAGGGGGCGGCAGCGCTGTCGAAGTATCCCCCTGATGCGCGGCGGCGGTGGGGGCGAGGAGGCGGCCTTGGGCGTCTTGGCGGACCTCTAACCTCGGTGACACGAAGATATGGGTCAACAGCGGCGGGAGGGGTTGGCTGCGAAAGATCGCGCCGGGGCGGTGCAGCATCGGGAAGGTCAGGCCCAAGGGTTTGAGCAAAGCAGGGGTGCCGGTGCCCGTGGCGAGGATGGTGTGATCAGCCTCGATCCGCCCTGAGGGCGTGTCGATCCCCGTCACGCGGCCATTTGCCGTGGTCAGGGCGCGGACAGGCAGGCCAGACAGCACCGTCGCCCCCTTGGCGCTGGCGGCAGAAAGCAGCGCCTTGGTCAGCGCGGCAGGATCAAGTGCGGATTCAGTTGGAAAGAACAACGCGCGCTCGGGTGGGTTAGTCAACGCGGGTTCCATCCGCGCCACATCGGCCCGCGACAGCGCCTGACACGGATAGCCAAGCGCTGTCAGGTCGGCGTGCAGGCGGTCAAAGCCCACACCCTCCTCCTCAAACCACAGACAGCCCTGCGCGGCTTGGGGCAGGTCCAGTTCCGCCGCCAAAGCCCGATGCGCCGCCATCGCGGCAAGGCGCAGGCGGTAGTGCTCGGGCGACAGGTGAAAGCTCGCATTGATCCAGCCGAAACTGCGCCCCGTCGCCATCGCGGCGGGGGCTATGCCTTCCACCACCGTCACCTGCACGCCAAGGCAGGCCAGACGATGCGCCAAGGCCGCGCCGATGATGCCTGCGCCGATGATCAGGATGCGGTCTTGCATATCTGCCCCTTTCGCGGATTTTGTCAGAGTGGCAGGCAAAAGCGGCAGAGGAAAGCATGGACACCACAGCGCAGGCGATCATCGCCAAACTGGATTTGCAACCGCATCCTGAGGGCGGCTGGTATCGCCAGACTTGGCAAGGGGCCGAGGTTGCGGGGCGCGCCGTGGGGACCGCGATCCATTTCCTGTTGCAAGCCGGAGAGCGATCCCACTGGCACCGCGTGGACGCGGATGAGGTCTGGCTCTGGCACGCAGGCGCACCCTTGACGCTTTTGCTGTCCCCGGAGGCAGAGGGACCGTTGCAGATCATCCCCTTGGGCGGCGATGTGCTGTGCGGTCAGCATCCGCAAGCCGTGGTGCCAAAGGGCTGGTGGCAGGCGGCGGAACCGACAGGGCCGTGGTCCTTGGTCAGTTGCACCGTCAGTCCCGGTTTCCGCTTTGACGGGTTTGAACTGGCCGAACCGGGGTTTTTGATCGGCGGGCGGTAGGCAAGACCGGGTCGCCAGCGGCTGGCCTCGGCAAGGATCATGGTTGCCGAAACACGCCTGCCCCGGCTAGCCTGCACCCTTAGGTTGCCGAGTGTTTTGAGGTGTTTGATGTCAACGGTTGGTTCCCCTTGCGCCAAAGGCCGCGCGGCGTGACGCTGTTCCGCCTGCTCCCCCTCGCGCTGCTCCTTCTCTTGCCCGCGTGCCGGGATGAGGTGTTTCGCTGGCATCAGAAGATCACCGTCACGGTGGAAACGCCCTCTGGTCCCGTCTCAGGCCACGCGGTGCAGTCGCTGGAGGTGGTCAAGGCGCTGAAGGGCTACGCGGGCCAGCCGCCCGGCAGCGCCACGGAATTGCGCGGCGAGGCGGTGGCGGTTGAGGTTGGCCCCGGTCGCTGGCTGTTCCTGCTTTTGGAAGGCACGGATGTCTGGCTGTTGCCCTCCCTCGTGCGGCCGGGCTTGGGGGAATATGCGGGCTATGGCGTGCGCACGATCGAGGTCTTGCGCGCAGTGGGCGAATTGCCGACGGGCACGGTCCTGCCGATCCCGCCGGAGGGGATGCCGAGGATGGTCACCTTTGGCGATGTGGCCGACCCCACATCCGTGCGTCTGGTGGACCCGCAGGATCTGGACGCGACTTTTGGTTGCGACCGCTATGATCCCGCGCAGGCCCCGTGGCGGGCCGAGGGCAAGAGCTATCTGGTCTGGGCCGAGGAAGAGAAGCGCCGCCGCGCCTATGCGATGGCGGGCGAACGGGCGGGCCTGCCAGAGCGGATCGCGCGGATTGTCGAGGAATTCCAACGCTTGAAGGACCAGAAAGGCATGTCTCAGGCAGAGACGGACCGGTTCTATGAATTGGCCGACCTGTCCACGGTGGATCAACGAAAGACCTGGAAAAGTGCCGCTTGGGCTTTGCTGAAGGAACTGCCCCCGCCGCCGACGCTGGAAGAGCGGACGGCGGCATCGGGCGGCCCATGCTACCGCCTGTCTTCGGCCACGCTGGAAACCACCGATGAGGATGTGACCGAAGGACGAGTTGAGGCGGTGTTGGGCTGGATTTGCCAATACATCCGCCCCTTTCGTCGCCTGAGCGGGAAAAGTGATCCGATAGACGACACAGACCTAGCCAACAATCTTGGGCCCAGTGTGTTTAGTATCGGTATATGTTGGCAATGATTTCCAATGACCTCTTCCTCGCCATCCTCTCGATGGATGCCCACAATCGCGCCTAAAGGCCAAGGATCGCCCACACCGGCGCAGATGATCCTGACACAGCTCAGCCCAACAGCAGCGCCAGCACCACGATCCAGAAGCACAGGCCCAGGGCGACCGAGGGAAGGAACCACCAGAACGGCGGCAGGCCCGGGGCACCGCGCGACCCCTGAAACCGCCGTGACGCGACGTGCCGCCGCGCAGGGGGCAAGGCAGCGAAGATGCGGCGTGCGGCGTTTTCGGCAGGCATGGCCTTTGTCCTTTGGCTGAAATTCGGCGCGGGACTGTCCGTGCCGTCTCTCGCGGTGTTGCAACCTTCGTGCCGGATCAGAGGTTCCGAAACGGTCGATTTCCCAAGAATCTTCGCAACTAAATTGTCGCCATGACAATCGTGCATTGGCGCTTTGGCGCTGGCAAAGGTATGGGCGGGGCATGACCTCAGCACCTAAGCCCCCCGCCCCATCCTCTGGTGACAGCCCGCGCGGCTTTGCCTTTGCCGTCTCGGCCTACCTCATGTGGGGGCTGTTGCCGATCTACATGAAGGCGCTGTCGCATGTTCCGGCGGCAGAGGTGATCGCGCATCGCATCATCTGGTCGGTGCCGGTGGCGGGGCTGATCCTGATCTGGCTGGGCCGGACGGGGGATGTGCTGGCGGCGTTGCGCAGCCCGCGCATGCTGGCGATGGGCGTGGTGACGGCGGTGCTGATCACGCTGAACTGGGGCGTCTATGTCTGGTCGATCCAATCGGGCCATGCGCTGGATGCCGCCCTTGGCTATTACATCAACCCGCTGTTTTCGGTGTTTCTGGGGGCGGTCCTGCTGAAGGAACGCTTGTCCCGCGCGCAATGGGCGGCCATCG
>CALRPK020000166.1:0-5296 GCA_943370015.1 Paracoccus haematequi | reverse complement strand
GCGCCGGACCGCAAATGCACCAGCGCATTCGGCTCTTCCGATCCTGCCGACAACGGCCCGCGCGGGCGGTGATACTTGAAACTGCGCCCCATCAGCCGCACGCCATTGGCCAAGAGCGCCGAGGCCAACGTATCCCCCGGATGCCCGGTGTAAGACGCGCCGTCAAAGCTGAAGCGCAGGGTGGTGCTGCGGTCGATCTGCCCGCCCGCGATGCGATGGCTCTGGCTCATTTCGACCGCCCCCGCGCCCGCGCCACATCGCGCGCCAGTTCCGCCGACACGATCTCATGCGTCACCGTATCGCGCGTGACCACCAGCCACGACCGGTCCCCCTGTTCGTGATACCACAACTCGCGGTGCAGGCCCGCCGGGTTGTCGCGGTTGTAGAGGTAGTCGTGAAACACCTCGATCCCGGCGGTCATGCCATCGGGACGGTCGATCAGGCTGGCATCGCCCAAATAGACGAATTCCTGCGCATCGCGCGGGCCGAGGATGGGATGGGGAATGATCATCTTCGGTCCTTCAATGCAGGTTCGGCTGGGCGCCCTGGCCCTTTTCGTCGATCATCAAACCCTTGAGGAAGCGATCAAAACGATAGGCCGTCGCGGTGGGATGCGGTTGGTCCGTCGCCAGCAGATGGGCAAAGCACCAGCCGCTGGCAGGCGTGGCCTTGAACCCGCCATAGCACCAGCCGCCGTTGAAATAGAGCCCCTCAACCTGCGTGCGGTCGATGATGGGCGACCCGTCCATCGACATGTCCATGATCCCGCCCCACATCCGCAGCAGACGCGCGCGCCCGATCATCGGCATCAGGGCCATGCCGCCTTCGGCCACATCCTCGATCACCGGCAGGTTGCCGCGTTGGGCGTAAGAGTTATAGCCGTCAATGTCGCCGCCAAAGACCAGCCCCCCCTTGTCGGATTGGCTGACATAGAAATGCCCCGCGCCAAAGGTCATCACCCCGTCGATCAGCGGCTTCAACCCCTCGGACACAAAGGCCTGCAACACATGGCTTTCGATGGGCAGCCGCATCCCGGCATGGGCCATCACGCGCGACGATGATCCCGCCACGGCAACCCCGACCTTGCCCGCCCCGATAAAGCCGCGCGTCGTCTCAACCCCCTTGATGCGGCCATTCTCGATCCGCATGCCGGTGACTTCGCAATTCTGGATCAGGTCCACGCCGCGCATGTCCGCGCCCCGCGCATAGCCCCATGCCACCGCATCATGCCGCACCGTCCCGCCCCGGCGCTGCATCAAGGCGCCCTTGATCGGGAACCGGGCGTTGTCAAAGTTGAGAAAGGGATACATCGCCCGCAACTGGTCACGGCTAACCATCTCGGCATCCGCGCCATTCAGGATCATGGCATTGCCGCGCCGGGTAAAGGCATCGCGCTGCGCATCGGTGTGGATCAGGTTGATAATCCCGCGCTGGCTGACCATGGCGTTGTAGTTGAAATCCTGTTCCAACCCCTCCCACAGCTTCAAAGAGAATTCGTAGAACGGCTCATTGCCGTCCAGCAGATAGTTGGACCGGATGATCGTGGTGTTCCGCCCCACGTTGCCGCCGCCCAGATAGCCCTTTTCCAGCACCGCGATCCGCGCCTGCTTGAATTCCTTGGCCAGATAATAGGCCGTGGCCAGCCCATGCCCGCCGCCGCCGACGATCACGTAATCATAGGCAGGCTGCGGCGCAGGATCGCGCCAAACCGGCTTCCAGCCTTTGTGCCCCGTCAATGCCTCGGCAATGACGCGCAAACCTGAATAGCGCATCGCTGGCCTCCTGTTCCTGTGGGAAAGATGGCGGCACGGCCCCGCAAAACCCATGGGATTTGCGCCATCACCTGTCGAATTTGCGCCAAACCCGGCGCAGGTCCAAGCACTGGGTCACGCGCCGCCCCCCGCCGCCTTGCGGCAGGGCGGCCCGCTTTACGACCGTGCTTGCCGGATCAAGGTCAGGATATCCTTGGCCGCCTCGGGGATATTGGTGCCGGGACCGAAGATCGCCTTCACGCCGTGGTCGTAAAGGAATTGGTAATCCTGCTGCGGAATGACCCCGCCGCAGATGACCAGAATATCCTCTGCCCCCGCCTCTTTCAGCGCCTGCACCAGTTTCGGGGCGAGGGTCTTGTGCCCTGCCGCTTGGCTAGAGATACCGATCACATGCACATCATTGTCGATGGCATCTTGCGCGGCCTCTTCCAGCGTCTGGAACAGCGGGCCCACATCGACGTCAAAGCCGATATCGGCAAAGGCGGTGGCAATCACCTTGGCCCCCCTGTCATGGCCGTCCTGCCCCATCTTCACCACCAGCATGCGCGGGCGGCGGCCTTCTTCTTCGGCGAAAACCTCAACATCCTTTTGGATTTGGGCAAAGCCCTGATCGCCCTCATAGGCTGCGCCATAGACGCCCGCGAGGGTTTTGACCTCGGCCCGGTGACGGCCAAACACCTTTTCCATCGCCATGCTGATTTCCCCAACAGTGGCCCGCGCGCGGGCGGCAACGACAGCGGCTTCCAGCAGGTTCCCGCCGTGGCCTGCGCGGAAGGTCAGATCGTCCAGCGCCGCCTGACAGGCCGCCTCATCCCGCGCCGCACGGGTGGCGGTCAGGCGGGCGATTTGCGACTCGCGCACCGCGACGTTGTCGATGTCCAGAATATCGACCGGGTCTTCGTGGTCCTTGCGGTATTTGTTGACCCCGACGATCACCTCTTCGCCCCGGTCGATCATCGCCTGCCGTTTGGCAGCGGATTCCTCGATCCTGAGCTTCGGCATCCCCGTGGCGACGGCCTTGGTCATGCCGCCCATCGCCTCAACCTCTTCGATCAGCTTCCACGCTTCATCGGCCAGCTGCGCGGTCAGGCTTTCGACGTAGTAAGACCCGGCAAGCGGATCGACCACCTTGGTGATCCCGGTTTCTTCCTGCAAAATCAGTTGCGTATTCCGCGCAATCCGGGCTGAGGTTTCGGTGGGCAGCGCCATCGCCTCATCAAAGCTGTTGGTATGCAGCGATTGCGTGCCGCCCAAGGCTGCCGCCATCGCCTCATAGGCCGTGCGGATGACGTTGTTATAGGGGTCGGCCTCTTGCAACGACACGCCAGAGGTCTGGCAATGCGTCCTGAGCATCAGGGAACCCGACTTCTTGGCCCCGAATTCCGTCATGATCCGATGCCACAGCATCCGTGCCGCGCGCAGTTTCGCAGCCTCCATGAAGAAATTCATGCCGATGGCGAAAAAGAACGACAACCGCCCTGCAAAGTCATCGACATCCATCCCCCGCGCCAGCGCCGCACGGACATACTCGCGCCCATCGGCCAGCGTATAGGCCAACTCCTGCACAAGGTTCGCGCCGGCCTCTTGCATGTGATAGCCAGAGATCGAGATCGAATTGAACTTCGGCATCTGGGCCGAGGTGTATTCGATGATATCCGCAATGATCCGCATCGAGGGTTCGGGCGGATAGATATAGGTGTTGCGGACCATGAACTCCTTGAGGATGTCGTTCTGGATCGTGCCCGAAAGCAGGCTGCGATCCACGCCCTGTTCCTCACCCGTGACGATGAAATTGGCGAGGATCGGGATCACCGCACCGTTCATGGTCATGGAGACGCTGATCTTGTCCAAGGGGATGCCGTCGAACAGCACCTTCATATCCTCGACGCTGTCGATGGCAACGCCTGCTTTGCCGACATCGCCCACGACGCGAGGGTGGTCGCTGTCATAGCCGCGATGGGTGGCCAGATCGAAGGCGACGGAGACGCCCTGTTGCCCTGCGGCCAAGGCTTTGCGGTAGAAGTTGTTCGACTCTTCCGCCGTCGAAAACCCCGCGTATTGCCGGATGGTCCAAGGACGGCCCGCATACATCGTCGCCCGCACACCGCGCGTAAATGGGGCCACGCCGGGGACTTCGTCCATTTGGGGCAGGCCTGCGGTATCGGCGGCGGTGTAAAGCGGTTTGACCGGGATGCCTTCCAGCGTGTGCCACGTCAGCGACTCCGGCTCCGCGCCGCGAAGTTCCTTGGCCGCAAGCGCCTGCCATTTGGCGAGTTTGTCCGACATCAACGCGTCCTTTGCTTCAAGCCGGAGTGGGCCTTCCGGCGGTCTTGGGTTTTGCGGTTTCCGCCCTATATTCCCTTGGGAAGGGAGAGCCGATGAAACCGCTTTATGGTCTTGTTCTGGCGGCGTTTCTGCCGCTTGTCGCCACCGCGCAGGAGGGGCTTGCGCCTGTTCCTGCCGAAACGGTGGCTTTGGAGAATTTGCTGTACCTGAAACGCCCGGTGGTCGTCTTTGCCGACACCCCCAACGATCCGGCCTTTGTGCGGCAGCTGGAGTTGATCGCGCGTGAGGCCGGGGATCTGGCGGAGCGGGATGTGATCGTGGTCACGGATACGGACCCCAAGGCGAAAACCGCTTGGCGAGAAAAGCTGCGGCCACGGGGGTTTTCGCTGGTGCTGATGGACAAGGATGGCAAGGTCATCATCCGCAAACCCCTGCCGTGGGAGGTGCGGGAGATTACCCATGCCATCGACAAGACCCCCCTGCGGCGGCAGGAAATGCAAGAGCGACCTGCGGGTGGTGGAAGTTGACAGCTGTCAACTGTTGAACAGAAGGTTAACGCGCCCGAAAGAGCGTGCGCGGATGCAGCCCCCGCCGTGACCGGCGGGGTTAATGGCGCGGCGATCTGAAGCGGTGCGCCGCGCATGGCGATCACTCAAACTCCATGATCACATCGTCCACTCGCAGGCTGGCACCGGCACTGGCGCTGATCTTTTTGACAACGCCCCGGCGTTCGGCCTTGAGGATGTTTTCCATCTTCATCGCCTCGACCGTGGCAAGCGCCTGACCTTCCTGCACCTCTTCGCCCACTTCGACCGCGATCTTCACGATCAGGCCGGGCATCGGGCACAAGAGGAACCGCGAGGTATCGGGCGGCAGTTTTTCCGGCATCAAGAGCGCCAGTTCGTGCTGGCGCGGGGTGCGGACATGGACTTTCAAATCCGCGCCGCGCAGACGCAGGCGGAAGCCGCCGCTGATCTTGCCGACCTTCATCACCAAGGGCGCGCCGTCGATCATCAGACGCGCCAGCGCCTGCCCCGGTGTCCAGTCGCTTTCGACGCGCGAGGTCGTGCCATCGGCGAAGGTCACGGTTGAGCCCGCCTTGTCGGCGGCGATGGTCACGCGCAGCATCTCGCCCTGCACGGTCACCATCCAGTCATCGCCCACCCGGCGCTGGTGGTTGTCCATCGTGCCGGAAATCCGCGTGCGGCGGATTTCGGCGACGCGGTTCATTGCAGCGG
>CALRPK020000165.1:0-5300 GCA_943370015.1 Paracoccus haematequi | reverse complement strand
ATCGGCGCGCCCCGCGCCGATCCGGGTCACCAACCGTGCGGGCCCGTGGGCCCGCGCCGCCAGATCACGCCGCAGCGGCACGACCGGTTTGTCGGGATCACCCCAGTCTGCTCAGTTCCCAGAGATCAGACCAAGGCGTCGCGCCGCACCTTCCGGTCTTTGCATGACTGTAAAGCCACCCTGCCGATGGGCACCTATCATTCACCATCGAGAACAAAACGTATCCCTTAGATAGTTTGCAAATCAACGCTTCAGGAACGAAAGCAAGGCAACCGCAGTCATAGGGCCGTCCTTGATGTTTCGTACAGTCTTCGCCAGCGCCTTCATTGCCTTGGCGTCGGTCGCCCCGGCAGAGGCCATGCAGATCTTCGTCAAAACCCTGCTCGGCAAGACAATAACCCTGGATGTAGAGCCTTCGGACACCATCGAGAATGTGAAATCCAAAATTCAGGACAAGGAAGGCGTTCCACCGGATCAACAACGCCTGATCTTTGCCGGTCAGCAATTGGAAGACGGGCGAACCCTGTCAGATTACAACATTCAAAAGGAAAGCACGCTGCATTTGGTCCTCAGGGTGGCGGAAAACGCCAGTCACCTGACCGACGCCAATGCCGCAACGCAGCTCCTGTCCGTGACAGAGGCTGTCGGGGCGAGGGTTCGGTCACAGCTTGGCGCAACACCTTCTGCTGGCCCAGAACCGGTTTCCAAGTCAGGCGCAGCGCCGGATTGGGATGTCTGGGCAAGCTCTTCTGCGCTGCGTCTTTCTGGAACCGACAACGGCAACGGTGGCAACCTGACCATTGGCGCAGATACCAATATGGGCAGCGATGCTCTTGCGGGCGTCTACTTGGCCTATGATTGGTCTCGGCTGCAAGAGAATGCGCAGGAAAGCACTGCCCGCGCTCCGGCCGTCGGGATTTACTTGGGGGTCAAACTTGCGGAACGGTTTGTTCTTGACGCCCATCTTGGTCGCGCCACCCCTGACTACCGCCTGAGCGGCTCTGACTTCCAAAGTGACCGTGTGATGGGATCAATCGGCCTGACCGGCGCATGGGAAACAGGCGCGACCGTTTGGTCTCCCGGCATCAGGATCAGCGGCTACAAGGAAAGTGTTCCCGCCCATGCCGAAGGCAGTGCAACCTTCGCCTCCGATCACCGGCAGTTCTGGTCGACCACTGCAAGTATTCGCGCAGAGGCCAAAGCTGGGCTTGGCGACACGGACCTGCGTCCCTATGCCGAAATGTCTATTGGGCGTTCCAACCCGATCTCTGACATCGACGGCAGCCTATCCTTTGCCACGACCCGAGGCGCGTTGGGGCTCACCGGTTCGTGGGGCCTATGCGCGCTTTCCGTCGAACTCTCAGGCGGCGATGTATTGGATGGCACAAGAGACGGAAATGTCTCAGCCAGCCTTTCGGTCAGCTTTTGACGGCAACACCCGTCATAAAGGCAAGCGCGACGGGAACAGGCAACGGACGTTAGCAGATCACTCCGCCTGCCCGTCGCTGTCAACGTCGCCATCGCCGCGCCTGATCAGGTAAATCCCCACACCGTCCTGCTCGTCTCCGGACAAAAACACATGCCCCGCCTGCACGCAGAAATGCGGCAGATCAATCGCCGCCATCCGGTCCGTCGCCCGCACGCAGAGGACCGCGCCGGGGTCCATCCCGCGGAGCACCTTGCCCGCCCGCAACACTGGCAAGGGGCACAAAAGCCCTTCGCAATCAATTTCACGGTCGATTTTGCCGTCCCAGCCCATCCAAACCCACCGCCAACACGAATGTGACGCCTGCCCAAGTGACAAGCCCGCCGTTCCTGCTATCAGAGGGCGCAGGATCACAGGAGTCCCCATGTTCGGCATCGACATCATCGACGCAAGTCTGTTGCCCGCCATGCTGGTGGCATTGGCCGCGGGTGTCCTGTCCTTCCTGTCGCCCTGCGTGCTGCCCATCGTGCCGCCCTACCTCGCCTATATGGGCGGGATCTCCATGTCGGACATGACGGGCCAAACCGCGCAACGGCGCAAGGTGATCCTGCCCGCGCTGTTCTTTGTGCTGGGCCTCTCCACCGTCTTCCTGCTGCTAGGGTTTGCCGCCTCGGCCTTCGGGTCGTTCTTTTTGTCCAATCAGGACATCTTCACCAAGGTCTCAGGCGCCGTCGTCATTATCTTCGGCCTGCATTTCTTGGGAGTGTTCCGCATCCCGATCCTCGACCGCGAGGCGCGGCTGGACGCGGGCGACAGGGGCGGCTCGGCCCTTGGGGCCTATGTCCTTGGCCTCGCCTTCGCCTTTGGCTGGACCCCCTGCATCGGCCCGCAACTGGGCGCGATCCTGTCGATTGCGGCACAAGAAGGCTCCATCCAGCGCGGCACGGTGCTTTTGGGCACTTATGCCGTGGGTCTGGGCCTGCCGTTCCTGCTGGCCGCCCTTTTCATCGGTCGCGCGGTCGGGCTGATGGCGCGGCTGAGGCGGCACATGAAAACCATCGAGCGCGTCATGGGTCTCTTGCTGCTTGCCGTGGGGCTCGCCTTGGTCACGGGGGCCTTCACCGACATCAGTTTCTGGCTTCTCGAAAGTTTCGACCGCCTTGGCATCCCGCTTCTGGGCTGACGGTTCCGCCTTACGCTTGCCGCAGTCGCATGCTTTGATGGCGGGGTAAGGGGTTCAGGGATGCGCATGTCCAGCGTTGCAGAGAAGGGCGAAACCACAGCAGTCGAGTCAGTTCGGCGGCGGCAGGTGTTCTATATCCCCGGCTTTGACCCCTCTCCCGCCCGCCGCTACCGCGAGATGTACCGCCGCGAGGCCGCGCTACAGTCCCAAGTCTCCGGCCATACCATCCGCCTTGCCCCCGGCAAAAAGCAGGGCTGGCAGGTCGCCGCGACCATCGACGGGGCCGAGGTCGCCGCACAGGTCGAGGTTCTGGTCTGGTCCGACATCGTCCGCGCCCGCATGCATCATGGGATCATGGCGACCTATTGGCAGTTGGCGCGCACGGCGTGGATTTACCTTTCCACCGGGGCCTTGTGGCGCGTTCTCCGCCTGCGCAAAGGGCCCGCCATCGCCATCGGCTATCCGGTGTTCCACTTGCTCTGGCAGTTGGCCGTGGCGCTGGTGGTAGGGTTTGGCCTGTTCTGTGGCCTCGCCGCCTTGATCCCCGGCGTCGCTGGACCAACCCTCGGGGCGCTGGCAGGACTTGCCGCCTTTTATGCCCTTCTCAGGCTCTTCAAGCGTCTTGACGGGCGGCTCAGGGCGCATTGGCTCATCCATGATTACGCCTATGCCTCGCAGCATCGCGGCGCGCATCCGCCCGAATTGGAGGCGCGGATGACCGAATTCGGTGCGCAGATCCGCGCCGCCCTTCAGACCGATGTGGATGAGGTGCTGGTGGTCGGCCATTCCTCTGGCGCGATCCTGGCCATATCAATCCTCTCCGACCTGATCCGCGCGGGCCTGCCTTCTGGCCATCCGCCACTGGGCTTTCTGTCGCTGGGGCAGATGGTGCCGATGCTGTCCTTCCTGCCCGAGGCCACCCGCCTGCGCGCCGATCTGCACTACCTTTGCCAACGCAATGAGGTCACATGGATCGACGTCACCGCCCCCGGCGATGGCTGCTGTTTCGCGCTCTGTGATCCTGTCGCCGTCACGGGTGTCGCCCCCGCGACGGGCAAGCGCTGGCCCTTGGTGGTGTCCTGCGCTTTTTCGCAAACCCTGTCGCCGCAGAAATGGCAGGCAATGCGCTGGCGCTGGTTTGACCTGCATTTCCAATATCTCTGCGCCTTTGATCGCCCCGGCGATTATGACTATTTCCGCATCTCTGCTGGACCCCTGACGCTGGCCGACCGCTACCGCAACCGCGCCCCGTCCAAAAGCCGGATCGAGCGGCCCATGTCGGGCTATCGGTCGCTGTCATGATCCCCCCGAAACCCACCCCGCGCCCGGACCGGGTGTCTTTGTTCCGCTACCTGCGCCTTTTCCGCGCCGATATCCTGTCGGCTCAACCCGCGCGCCTCTATCGCGCGTGGATGGCCGAGTTCCGCACGCCGTTCTTCCGGTCCTACATGTGCAACGACCCCGCCTTGGTGAACCGCGTGCTGGTCGAACGCCCCGACGATTTCCCAAAATCCGACCGTATCCGCGAAGGTCTGGCCCCACTTCTGGGCAATTCGGTGTTTGTGACGAATGGTGAGGTGTGGAAGCGCCAGCGCCGCATCATTGACCCGGCCTTCGAAGGCGGCCGCCTGCGCGACACCTTCCCCGCCATCTGGGCGGCAGGCGAGGCCGCAGTTGCGCGTCTGCCTGAAGGCGTGGTTGAGGTCGAAGAAGCGATGTCCCACGCCGCCGCCGATGTGATCTTTCGCACGCTGTTTTCCATCCCCATTGAGGATGCCGTCGCAACCCGCGTCTTCCACGAATTCCGCGCCTATCAGCGCACCCAGCCGATCCTGAACCTTGCCGCCTTCCTGCCCCTGCCCCAATGGTTTCCGCGCCTGCACCGCCGAGCAACAAAGCGTTCTGCCGCGATCATCCGTGACCTGATCCGCCGCCTGACCGAGGCCCGCGCAGAAGCGATTACCGCAGGCACCGCGCCCGATGATCTGGCGACCAAGATCATGGTGACACCCGACCCAGTGACCGGCGAGCGGTTTGAGACCGAGGAAATGGTGGATCAGGTCGCCATCTTCTTTCTGGCGGGCCATGAAACCAGCGCCTCTGCTCTGTCTTGGGCTTTGTATCTGCTGGCCACCCACCCTGAGGTGCAGGAACAGGTGGCATCCGAGGCTGCGACCCTGACCGCCGATTTTGCCAGCCTGTCCCGCCTGCGCCTGACCCGCGACGTGTTCCGTGAGGCGTTGCGGCTTTACCCCCCCGTCCCGATGATGGTGCGCGAAAACACCTGCCCTGAGGTGATGCGCGACCGCCCTGTCGCCCCCGGCGCACAGATCGTGCTGTCGCCCTGGCATCTGCACCGGCATGAGCGGGTGTGGGAGAACCCCGACCACTTTGACCCTGCGCGCTGGCAGACCGAGGCCTGTCGGCACGCCGCGCGGGATGCCTATATCCCCTTTTCCGCCGGTCCCCGCGTCTGCACAGGGGCCGGGTTTGCAATGGTCGAAGGCCCGCTCTTGCTAGCGCAACTCTGCCGCGCCTTTCGGTTTGAGGCGATTGCGGGCGATGTGCCGGTCCCTGTGGCGCATCTGACGGTGCGGGCGAAGGATGGGATCAGGTTGAGGGTGGTGCGGCGGGTGTAACCTATTCAGGGCACCACGATCAGGATTGCCCCGATGCCCAAAGCATCGGGGC
>CALRPK020000164.1:0-5322 GCA_943370015.1 Paracoccus haematequi | reverse complement strand
CGCGTGTGATCCTGCGCGCAAGAAAGGGCGGAAAGGCCGCGTTCCGTCTGCTGGCCCCCTTTGTTATCCATGAAGGCGCGGCCCATGACGGGGATCGCGAAAGCTATACCCCCGCCGCCAATGCCGTTTTGCGCGATGGTGCGGACCTGTCGGCTGCGTTCCGCTGATGCCTAAAACCTGTCCTAAAGTCTGCACGACAATTTCGTGACACGACTCACGTTCTGTGGTGCACTGAAAGAACGGACAGCAACCACAGGAGGATTGATATGACGGTCGCTTCGCATCTGCAGGAACTGCGTCGCAAGCACGAACACCTCTCTACCCAGGTTGAGAAAGAGCAGCGCAGCCCCGCCGCCGATGCTCTGAAGATTGCCGAATTGAAAAAGCAAAAGCTGAAGCTCAAGGAAGAGATGGGCCGATTGATGCAATAAGCATCAGGCTTTTGCGCTGGCTTTTGCCGCCAGCGCCGCCCCCCCCGCGATCAGGACCGCCGCGATCAGCAGCGTCCAGCTTGGTGCCGTGAACCCTGCGAGGACCAGCGCCAAAGTCGATATCAGCGGGGCAGCATAGGAGGCGACGCCCAGCAACTGGATGTCGCCTTTTTTCATGCCGATATCCCATGTGAAAAAAGCCGCACCCACCGGGCCGATGCCTAAGGCGATGACGGCCAGCCAGCCCATGGTGCCGTCCGGCCAGATGGTCTGCTCCAACGCCAGATGTACGGGCAGGGACAAGAGCGCCGTGCCAAGGCAATAGATCGTCACGCTTTCGGTGGGCACATCCCCCAGACGCCGCGACAGCACGGAATAGGCGGCCCATGTGACCGCGCAGAGAAACCCCAGCCCCAGACCGGTCAGGTTCACTGCCCCACCATCGCTCCGGTTCAGCACGATCAGCGCGGCACCCGCAAAGGCGACCAGCGCGCCGATGATATGGGCGGGGCGGATCGTCTCACCGGGCAAGAGGCCGGAAAAAAGGACGATGAACAGCGGCCAGAGATAGGCCATCAGGCCGGTCTCGGCACTTGGTGCCACGCGAAAGGCGGTGAAATACAGCGCGTGATAGCCAAAGAGGCCAAGGATGCCAAATGCATAGACCCGCCACGATATCCCCTTAAGCCGTGAAAGCCCGTTCCGCAGCGTCCAGATCAGGCCGAGCGTGCCGCCGATGCCAAAGGTCAGCACGTTCAGCAGGAAGGGCGGCACAGGCGCAGAGCCGATGGTGAACAACGCGAGCAGCGCCCACATCAGGATGGCGGTAAAGCCGATGGCGGTGGCGTGTTGGCGTGTCATGGGTGGGTTCCTGCAAGGTCGGGTGCAGGTGTAGCGAAGGCGGGGAAAAAGGGAAGGGATCAGAGGACCGGGGCGGAAACGTCCAGTGGACGTTTCCGTCGGTCCGATTGCGGCTGAGGCAACGAAGCCGCAAGTGGCTGTCAGCAGTCCCGACATGTCAGGCACGGGGCGCAACCGCCCGGCGGGTGCGATTTATCGCGCCCGCCCCCGGCAGGGCGGGCGCGGCCCGTGCGTTAGGCGCACGGGCGGGCCTGCTTAAGCGTGGTGATACGCGCGGGTCACTTGCCCCGCGCGACCGTACTGGCCCAGTTTCTTCGGTCCTATCACACGAAGAACTGCCCACCATTCGCGCTGATGGTCGCGCCGGTGATGAAGCCTGCATCCTCGGCGGCCAAGAACACCACGCAGCGCGCGATTTCTTCGGGTTCGCCCAGACGACCGACCGGGATTTGCGGGATGATGCGCTCGTTCAGCACTTTTTCATCAATCGCGCGGACCATTTCTGTGCCGATATAGCCCGGGCAGATCGCGTTGACGGTGATGCCGGCGCGTGCGCCTTCTTGGGCCAAGGCCTTGGTAAAGCCCAGATCGCCCGATTTCGCGGCGGAATAGTTGGCTTGCCCGGCCTGACCCTTTTGCCCGTTGATCGAAGAGATGTTGATCACGCGGCCAAACTTGCGGTCGCGCATGCCCGACCACAGCGGGTGGGTCATGTTGAACAGGCCCGTGAGGTTGGTGTCGATGACCTCTTTCCACTGGCCCGGGGTCATCTTGTGGAACATGGCGTCACGGGTGATCCCGGCGTTGTTCACCAGCACATCGACGGGGCCCAGATCAGCCTCGACCTGTTTGATGCCCGCGACGCAGGCATCGTAATCGGCGACGGACCATTTGTAGGTCTTGATGCCAGTTTCGGCCGTGAAAGCGGCCGCCGCTTCGTCATTGCCCGCGTAATTCGCGGCGACAGTATAGCCCGCCGCTTTCAGTGCGACCGAGATCGCCGCCCCAATGCCGCGCGACCCGCCCGTTACCAATGCCACTCTTGCCATGGATCATCCTCCTCGATGTCTTTGAAATGGTATTACTTAAATGAGCATGGGCGCGCAACATTATTGCGCGCCCATTTTGCAGTTGCAGCAATTCGTCGCAGTGCAGCGATCAGGCGCGCTCAAGGCACATGGCGACGCCCATGCCGCCGCCGATGCACAGCGTGGCCAGACCCTTTTTCGCGTCGCGGCGGGCCATTTCAAACAGCAGCGTGTTCAGGATGCGCGCGCCCGAGGCACCGATGGGGTGGCCGATGGCAATCGCGCCGCCGTTGACGTTCACGATGGCCGGATCCCAGCCCATGTCCTTGTTCACGGCGCAGGCTTGGGCGGCGAAAGCCTCATTCGCCTCCACCAGACCCAGATCGCCGACCTTCCAGCCCGCCTTGGTCAGTGCCTTGCGGCTGGCATGGATGGGGCCGACGCCCATGATCGACGGGTCAAGCCCGGCGGTGGCGTAAGAGGCGATGCGGGCCAGAACGGTCAGACCGCGCTTGGCTGCTTCTTCTTCCGACATCAGCACAACCGCCGCCGCACCATCGTTCAGGCCCGATGCGTTGCCTGCGGTGACAGAGCCATCCTTGGTGAAGGCGGGGCGCAGTTTGGCCATGCTGTCCAGCGTCGCGCCGTGGCGGATGTATTCATCGGCATCCACCGTCACGTCGCCCTTGCGGGTCTTGATCACGAAGGGGATGATCTCATCCTTGAACTTGCCCGCCTTTTGCGCGGCTTCGGCCTTGTTCTGGCTGGCCAGCGCGAATTCGTCCTGCTGGTCACGGGAAATCTGCCATTGGTTGGCGACGTTTTCCGCCGTCTGGCCCATGTGATAGCCGTTGAAGGCATCCCACAGACCGTCACGGATCATCGAATCGATGAAGTTCAGATCGCCCATCTTTTGCCCGGCGCGCAGGTGCGCGACGTGGGGCGACATCGACATGTTTTCCTGACCGCCTGCCACAACGATCCGGGCATCGCCCAGTTGGACATGCTGGGCACCCAAGGCCACCGCGCGCAGGCCCGAGCCGCAGACTTGGTTCAGCGACCAAGCGCTGGCCTCTTTCGCCAGACCGGCCTTGATATGTGCCTGACGGGCGGGGTTTTGGCCCTGACCGGCGGTCAGCACTTGGCCGAGGATCGTCTCCTCAACCTCTGCCTTATCGATGCCCGCGCGGGCCAAGACCGCGTCGATCACGGCGGCACCCAGATCATGTGCTGGGGTGGCGGCGAACGAGCCGTTGAAGCTGCCCACGGCGGTCCGCGCCGCCGCGACGATTACGACATTGGTCATGGCTGGTCCTCTTTCTATCCTGTCCCCGGCATGCCTAAAAATCATGCCGCTCTGCAGCATGACTAGGCGTCTGTCGCGTCAAAAGCAACAATCTTGCGCACCCAGATTGACGCAGGGGAAGTTCGCGCTAAGCGCCTTCATGCCGATTTCAGTCGCGATGGGCTGAGTGGGGATTTCCCCCGCCGCGCTGCAGCGGATTGCCGATGCGCCGGGTCCAGCCCCGGTGGGGACAGGCTGGGTGCGCCGAAGTGGTAGCCTTGCAGGCAATCAAGGCCGAGCGCGCGCAGCCAAGCGGCCTCAGCCTCTGTCTCAACCCCTTGGGCGATGGTCACCATGTCGAATTGGCGGCCCACGGCCATCAGCGCGGCCATCAGCACCTGATTGTCGGGGTTCCGTTCGATTCCGCGGGTGAACTGTGCGTCGATCTTGACGATATCAAAGGTCAATTCGCGAAAGAACCGCAGCGCGCACATGCCGCCGCCGAACCCGTCGAGGGCGAAGCTGATGCCGTGGCGGCGCATTTCGGCCATGAAGGCGGCCACCACTTCGGGCATCTGCATCGCGGATGCTTCGGCGATTTCAAAGATCAGGCGCTGCCCCAGATGTTCCCGCCCTGCCAGCCCCCGGCGCAAGACGCGCATCCAGCGCGGATAGCCCATCGACCGCGCCGAAAGGTTGACCGACAGCCGCAGGTCCGGGTCACGCGCCAGCGATTCGAGGCCGATGGCGAGGGCGACGCAGTCAATCTCTCGCCCCGTGTCGCGTTCTTCGACCGCCGCCACGAAATCGCGCGCGGGAATCACCCGGCCGGTTGGGTCGAGCACGCGAACCAGCCCTTCGTAAAATCCGGTGCGCGAGGGATCGCCCGCCACCACCACCGGCTGATAGGCCAGCCTGAGGCGACGTGCCGCCACCGCATCGGCCACCATTGCCGGAATATCCTGATCGCGCAGCGCCAATGCCACGCCCAAGGCGGTGTCTTCGCCGATGCCCCTGTGATGATTTGCGCCCGTCGCCATGTCTTGCCCCCAAGTTCGACCCACGCTCGACAGCATGCCGCCACAGGGCTTAAGAACGCGTAAAAGGGGATGGGGCATGGACGCAGAGCGTTGCCCATGGTGCGGGACCGATCCGCTCTATGTGGCCTATCACGACACCGAATGGGGCGTGCCGGAATATGACAGCCGCGCCTTGTGGGAAAAGCTGATCCTTGACGGGTTTCAGGCGGGGCTGAGCTGGATCACGATCCTTAGAAAGCGTGACAATTTCCGCGCGGCCTTTGCGGGGTTTGAGCCTGAGGTGATCGCGGGCTGGGGAGAGGCTGAGGTTGCGCGCCTGCTCGCCGATCCGGGCATCATCCGCCATCGTGGTAAGATCGAAGGCACGATCAAATCCGCCCGCGCCTATCTGAGGGTGCAAGAGCGGGAGGGGTTTTCGGATTACTTTTGGAAGTATCTGGATGGCGTGCCGCTGGATAACGCGCCTTTGACGACGGCGCATATCCCGACGCAGACGCCGCTATCGGTGGCGCTGTCCAAGCAGTTGAAGAAAGACGGCTTCACCTTTTGCGGGCCGACGATTGTGTACGCCTTCATGCAGGCGACGGGGATGGTCAATGACCATCTGGCGGGCTGTCCGGCGCGACGGGGGTGAGGGGATCAACGCCCCAGTCGCGCGGGGCAAGTGACCCGCGCGT
>CALRPK020000163.1:0-5333 GCA_943370015.1 Paracoccus haematequi | reverse complement strand
CGGGAACATCTGCTCTTGAACGTGTGACGGCATGAACCTGTTGCACGTCAACGACAGGCCGGGGGAATACCCGGCCTCGTACTATGCCGCGACGCGCACGCCCTTTGGGCCTCTGTCCCCGCTGGCCGGGGCAGTCACGGCGGATGTCTGCGTGGTGGGGGCCGGATATACCGGCCTATCCGCCGCGCTGCATCTGGCGCAGGCGGGGTTGTCGGTCGTGGTGCTCGAGGCGCAGAGGGTGGGCTTTGGGGCCTCAGGGCGCAACGGCGGTCAGGTGGGATCAGGCCAGCGGCAGGATCAAGACACGCTGGAGCGGATGGTGGGCCGCGACGACGCGCGCCATCTGTGGGACTTGGCCGAAGAGGCGAAGGGGATGGTGCGATCGCTGATCGCGGATCACGCCATGCCCATGAGTTTTCATCCCGGCATTGCCCATGCCTGCTATTCGCAGACTGAGGTGGACGAAGCCCATCGCTATGCCGAAAAACTGGCGCGGGACTATGGCTATACCCAAGTGCAGGCCTTGGACCGCGACGGCATCCGCGCGCTGATCGGGTCGGATGCCTTTGCGGGTGGGGAATTGGACCGGGGCGCGGGCCATGTGCATCCGCTGAACTACGCCATCGGGTTGGCGCAGGCGGCGCAACGCGCAGGCGCAGTGATCCATGAACGATCCGAGGTTACGCGCATCGACGACGGCCCCCGCGCGGTGGTGCATACGGCGCAGGGGTCGGTGACCTGCGGCCATGTCATCCTTGCCTGCAACGGATACCTTGGCGGGTTGGAACCGCAGGTGGCGGCGCGGGTGATGCCGATCAACAATTTCATCGTGGCGACCGAACCCTTGGGCGACCGCGCGCGCGACGTGCTGACCGAACCTGTCGCCGTTGCGGATAGCAAATTCGTGGTGAATTACTGGCGGCTGTCCGAGGACAATCGCCTGCTGTTTGGTGGCGGCGAATCCTATGGCTGGCGCTTTCCCGATATCGTGGCGACGGTGCGAAAGCCGATGCTGCAGATCTATCCGCATCTGGCCGATGTGAAGATCGACCATGCTTGGGGCGGCACCTTGGCCATCACCATGACGCGCAACCCCTGCTTCATCCAGCCCCGGCGCAATGTCCTTTCGGCCTCGGGCTATTCGGGGCATGGGGTGGCGCTGGCCACGCTGGCAGGGCGGGTGTTGGCCGAGGCGGTGCAAGGCCAGACCGAGCGTTTCGATGTGCTGGAACGCCTGCCCACGCCGCGTTTTCCGGGCGGCACGGCCCTGCGCCATCCCCTGCTGGTCTTGGCCATGACATGGTATGCGCTGCGCGACCGACTGGGTCTGTGACAACGATTTAACCTGACGTCATCGGCGGAAAAACGGCCCGTCATCAACATGTCACTGGAATTGTGACACGCGCGCCTTTACACAAAACACGAAGAAGAGTTTCAGAAAAGGTGTATCTATGGCCCCTGACGGTCAGACCCTCGCCCCGAATGTCTATGATGCCGAACCGATCCCCGATGCGGCGCGGGCTGAGATTGACCGTCTGCTCTCATCCGGTGATCTGTTCCGCTACACCGCCGCCGAAGGCGCGCCGGTGGCGCTGCTGGAACAGGAATTCGCGGAGTTGATGGGGTCGCGCTATGCGCTGGCGGTGTCATCCTGTTCGGCGGCCCTGTTCCTGTCGCTAAAGGCGCTGGACCTGCCGCGCGGGGCCAAGGTGCTGATCCCGGCCTTTACCTTTGCCGCTGTGCCCTCTGCCGTGGTGCACGCCGACTGCACCCCGGTGCTGGTTGAGGTGGGCGAGAATTACCGCATCGACATCGACGATTTCGCGGCAAAGCTGCCGGGGGCGGATGCCGTCCTGATCAGCCATATGCGCGGGCATACATCGGATATGGATGCGATCATGCGCTTGTCGGATGCCGCTGGCGTGCCGGTGGTCGAAGATGCCGCGCATTCGCTGGGCACCACATGGCATGGCCGCAACATCGGCACGATCGGCAAAGTCGGCTGCTTCTCGTTCCAGTCCTACAAGCTGGTGAATGCGGGCGAAGGCGGGATCATGATCACCGATGACCCGGAACTTGCCGCCCGCGCCATCATCATGTCGGGCGCCTATGAGGAAAACTGGAAAAAGCACCCCGGTTTGCAGAACAGCTTTGGCCACTGGCAGAACAAGCTGCCCCTCTACAATCTGCGCATGCAGAACCTCTCCGCCGCGGTGATCCGCCCGCAACTGCCCGTGGTGGCGCGGCGCGTGACGGATGGGCGGCGCAACCATGATTGGGTGGCGGCACAGTTGAACGCGACCGATTGGCTGGTGGTGCCCGACGCCCTGCCGCCCGAAGATCGCGCCCCGGATTCCATCCAGTTCAACCTGAAAGGCGACTGGACCGACGATCAGGCCCGCGCTTTCCAGACGGCCGCCAAGCGGCGCGGCGTCACGGTGCAGATTTTCGGCCTGACCGAAGGCAATGCGCGGGCCTATTGGAACTGGCAATTCCTTGGCCCCCTGCCCGAATTGCCGCGCACCCGCGCCATGCTGATGCGCGCCTGCGACGTGCGCTTGCCAGCACGGCTGACCGAACCGGAATTGGCCTATATCGCCGAGGCGCTGATCAGTGCCGCGAGCGACGTGAAAGGCTGAGTGCCTGAATTTTCGCAGGAAATTCGGAGGCACTTACGATTTTTCTGCGAAAAATCAGCGTTTACGCGACCAGCAGTGCGCCCTTCATCCACGGCCATTCGGCCAAGGCCGGGGCCACAACCTGTTCCTGCAACTGTCGGCGCAACCGCGCGGCGACTTGGGCGGGGATGTCTTTCAGAACCCCCGCACGTGCTGACAGAGACAGTCGGCGCGACAGTGGCTCTCCCATCAGGGGCATCACCTCAACAGCTTCGCGGAAGAGCGATCCGTGCAGCAGGGCCAGCGGGCTGAGGATTGTCCACCCCTCCCCCGCCGCGACCATCGCAAGGATGGCGCGATAGCTGTCCAACTCATACCGCGTGCCAAGCCGCAGGTTTTGCCGCGCCAGATGGGCGGCGATCTGGCGGCCCATCAGATGGCGCGGCGTGTATTGGATGAAAGGCGCATCCGGCCCGGCCTGCATCCCGCGCGGAGCGACGGTGACGAAGGGTTCGGTCAGCAGGGGATGCACTTCACGCCAACCGGGGTTGGCGGCTTCGACACCATCCGCTGCCACGATCAGATCCAGCGCGCGGTCCGACAGCGCCTCATGCAGGCGGTGACTCGCACCGGTTTCCAACAGGAAGCGACAGCCTTTCAGGTCTTGCGCAAGGCCCGTCAGCAGCCGCGGCGTCACCTCGGCGTCGAAATCTTCGATCATCCCCAATCGCAGGGTGGTCAAGCCTGACAGGTCAGCAAGGGCAAGCTCTGCCCGCGCCTCAGCCTCGGCATTCAAGATCACCTGCGCGTGGCGACGGAACATCGCACCCGCCGGGGTCATCCCCATCGGACGCGCGCCGCGATCCAGCAGAGGCGCGCCAAGGGAATGTTCCAAAGATGCGAGTTGCTGGCTGACCGCCGAAGGTGACACGCCCAGACGGCGCGCAGCGGCGGAAATCGCGCCTTCCTCGGCGCAGGCGAGAAAGACTTCGATCCCCCAAAGGGTGACGCGACCCTGGACTTCGGTCATGGGTCGCCCCCGATGGTTACAGCTTTGACAGTTTCTTTTGCAGGTCCGCCAACTGCCGCTTGATCTGCGCCAGTTCGTCATCCTTGGTCGCCGGTTCGGCGGCGGCTTCCGGCGCGGGGCCAGAGCCGCTCCACCCCGGGATGCCGCCCATGAAGGCCTTCATGAAGGCCTCTTGCTGGGCGCGCATCGCCTCAAACCCCGGCACAGTTGAGAGCGGGTTGGGCAGGACGGACAGGTTTTCGATCATCTTCGACTGTCCCTCGCGCAGCATTTCATAGCTTTGCGCCAGAAACTGCGGCACGACCGATTGCATCCCAGTGGTGTAAGAGCGGACAAGATCGGTCAAGACATTGATCGGCAGGACATTTTCGCCCTTGGATTCATGTTCGGCCACGATTTGAAGCAGATATTGCCGGGTCAGGTCATCGCCCGATTTCAGGTCGACGATCTGCACCTCGCGTCCGGCGCGGATGAAGCCTGCGATGTCTTCGAGCGTGACGTAATCGGATGTTTCGGTGTTGTAGAGGCGACGGCTGGCATAACGCTTGATCAGCAGCGGCTTTGTCGTATCGGCCATCGGCCCTTCCCCCCCCCGTAGAAATCATTCGCAGGCGCAGTGGCTGCGCTGCAGAGAAAGACTAAGGCAGGGATGATCAAAAAGAAAGCGCGGCGTCGCGGCAAAGGCGGTGCGGCATGGCAATCGCAGCATTCTGCAAGTGCAGCATAAGCGGCAAAAGAAAGGGCGGGCCAAAGGCCCGCCCATCATGGCACCATCCGCAGGGAGGAGGAGGCGGAGTGACGCCGAACCCTTTCGGGTTCACTTGGCTGCGGCAGCGGCTTTCTTTGCCACGGTCGTGACGTCGGCGGTGGCCTTCTTCACAGCGGCGGTCGCGTCTTCCGAGATGTCCTTGCCAGCGGCAAGCATCAGTTCGACGGTTTCCATCTGAACCTTTTTCGCTACTTCGGCGAAGGCAGCCAGGTTTTCAGCAGCCAATTCAGCGGCGGCTGAGGCGAAATCCGTCACGGATTTGGAGTATTCGGTCGGCTCGGTCTTGGCCTTGGTCACGTCAGCCAACTTGGCGATGGTGTCCTTGGTCCATTTCGAGGTGATCTCGGTCGACTTTTCAGCCGCTTCCAGCGCCACTTTCGACAGCTTTTCTGCCATCGCAGCTTGGGTTTTGAACGCGCCCTGCATGGCCGAGGTGTCGACCGGGAAAGCGGCCATCATGTCTTGCACAACTTTGGTGAAATCAGTGGTCTTCGTCATTTCAGTCTCTCCTGAGCTGATCGGTGGCCAGCGGCACGCTGTTCCGTATGCCAAAAGATATACATGCTGCGATGCAGCATTTCAATCATTTTTCTGCAATGCAGCATTGCGGCTTTTTTGTGGCAGTCGCCCGTAACAGAGGCGCGGGAAATCAAGCGCTTGGCGTTGCCGTTACGTAAGCGCCCGGTGCAGGACACAACACTTCTGCCCCCGAATCACCGGGGACACGGGCGGGAATCTGGTCGCCCGACCGCGCAGCCAGCCAAGCGCCCCAGCGCGGCCACCAACTGCCTGTGTTGAAGGTTGCACCGGCCTTCCAATCCTCTGGCGCGCCGACCAAAGTGGCATCGCTGGTGTAATGGCCGTATTTGCCTTTGGCGGGTGGGTTGATGATCCCGGCGATATGGCCGCGTTGGGA
>CALRPK020000162.1:0-5345 GCA_943370015.1 Paracoccus haematequi | reverse complement strand
AGACGCATCAGCGCATGGTGGCCGTGATCGACAAAGCGCCCGCCCGCAGGATTGGCCCGCGCGATCCGATGCGCGCTGCCCCCGGTGCCAAGAAGGCTGTTTTGCGCGGCGGCGACCCCGGTGGTAAAGGCATCGTCGCCCACAGTCTCCATCGTCACGGTGACGGAGGCAGCCTCGGTGCGCGCCATTTCGTCCAGCAAGACCTGTGCAAAGCGCGGCGGATAGTCGGCATGGGCGTCGGCGCGCAGCAGGTGGCTGTGCCCTTGGCCCAGACGGTCGACCGCCAGATTGATGCCCGCAGATTGCAGGCGGCGGGGGTTGTGGATCAGGCGCAGGCGCGCATCCGTCCGCATCAGGCCGTGCACGATGTCTTGCGTGCCATCGGTGCTGCCGCCATCGGTGACGATCAGCAGCGTGCCATCCGGCGCATCCGCCATCAGGGTGGCGATGACGGTGCGGATATGCGCGGCCTCGTTCAAGGTGGGGATCACGATCAGAAGGCTCATGCCTGCACCTGTTGCCAGCGATGGTCCTGATGCCCGGTGCCAAGGATGGCCCGGACAAGGGCGCGGCATTCCTCTGGGCCGGTGCGCCACAGATCGGGCGGGGCCTCGGCCAAGGCGCGGCGCAGGCGGCTGTGGCGTTCGTCGGTCATCCCGGCAAAGAGCGCGACAAGGCTGTCAAGGTTGGTGCGGTCCACCACCAGCCCAAGGTCACGCGCGCGCAGGAAACGCCCCGTCTCGACCCCGGCCAGCGCGATGGGCACGGCCAGATGGGCGGCACTTTCATAAAGCCGGTTGGGCAGCAGCCAAGCGGAGTTGTGGCCTTCTTCGTAATAGTCGATGCACCATGAAAAATGCACTTCGGCGTAATGGCTTGGCAAATCCTCGGCCGTGTAGGGACCGTCATAGCGCAGATGGGGTGCACGGGCGACCATGCCCGCGAAATCGGGGAACACGGCGGCAGAGGGGCGGCCGCGCAAGACCACCTCCACCCGTCCGGCCAGGCGCGCCGCAAGCCCTGACAGCAGATCAAACGACCGCTGGCAGCGCAGCGCGCCGAACCAGCCGATGCGAAAGGGCGGCGCAGGGGGCGAGGGCAGCGGAGAGGCTGGGCGCGGCCCTTCGGTCAGCACCTTGTTTTCCACAAGCATGATCCGGTCGGCAAAGGGCATCGCCGCCAGATGCTGGGTCACGTAAGCCGGGGACGAGGTGATCGCCAGATCGACCGACCGTCCCAACCGCGCCTGCAACAGCCGCAACGCCTGACCCGCCGGTCCGGGGGCGGTCAGCATCCGGTGCAGGTCAAGGATTTCATAGACCAACCGGGGCCGCCCCCCCATCCGCCGCTGCAAGGCGCGGGCGATGACCAGCATTTCCAGATTGCGGGCAACCAAGGCCTCAACCCCCTCCATCCGGTCGTGCAGGGACGCCATGCCGCGCCCCAGCACGCGCGACACCGCCATCGCGCGCTGACCCATCCGCGCATCGGCGGTCTGGCCAAGCACCAGCGGATCGGCCACGGGCAGGGCGGGTGGTTCGGTTCCGCGCAGAAAGCCTGCCAATTCGACCTCGGCCCCGCCGAGGGCGAACATGCGCAATCGCCGCGCGATGGCCGGGTCGCCAAGGTCATGCGCAAGATATCCGATCCGTGCCGATGGTGCCAAACTGTCCCCCAAATCCTTTTCGCGGGGCCAATCTGTCCCGGTTGCACGGTCCAAGCGCCGCGCTGGCGCGTGCGGCCCGTTTTGGCCCCCGCTTTGGCCCCCGTGTTGGCCGTTGCCCGCTTTGGTGGTGAAAAGCCGCAGGCAGCGGTGCGGTTCCCGGCTTTGGTGGCGGGGAGCGATTTGCGCCGAATGCTGCGCCACACCGGGCGACAGGATGGCGCAATCCGCGTCACCCGAGGCGGGAACGAAACGCGCGGGCTGTGGTTGGGGGGCGTTGCATCACGGATGGGTCAGGCGGTTTTCCGGCTTTGCCCTGCCGGTCTTGTCCGTCCCCTCGCGTCCCGGAGACACATCTCATGCCCGCTTTCGTCCCGTCCGCTGTTTCCCCCTTTCATCGCCATATGGTCCTGTTGCCGCTGATCTCGGCGCTGGCAATGACCGCCTGTGTGCCGGTGCCGCAGGGGCAGGCTTTTGCCCCGACCGGGCCGTCCACCCTGCAACCCGTGACGGGTGCACAGGCGTGGTGGCGGGCCTTTTCGGACCCGCAGCTTGACGCGCTGATGCAACGCGGCCTGACGCAGAACATGTCCCTGCGTGAGGCGCAGGAGCGTATCACCGAAGCCGGGGCCGCAGTGCGCGTCACAAGCGGTGTTGGCTTTGGCATTGATGCCAGTGCGACCCGCACGGGCGTGGTCGATGCGGCCTACACCGACAGCCGCGCCGCCGTGCTGTCCGGGTCGTGGCTGATTGACCTCTTTGGCCAGAACCGCGCCACCCGCGCCGCATCGGTCGCGCTGCGCGATCAGGCGGTGCTGGCGTCGGATGCCGGGCGTCTGGCCGTGGCGGGGGAAATCGCGGCTGCCTACATCGACCTGCGCTACACCCAAGAGGTCGTGGCCTTCATCCGCCGCAGCGTCGACAGTCGCCGCCAAAGCCGTGGCTCGATTGGCGAGCAATTCGATGCAGGGGCGGCCACGCGGTTGGACGTGTTGCGCGCCGACCAGCGCCTTGCCGTGGCCGAGGCACAGCTGCCCGCGCTTGAGGTGCAGGCCGACCGCGCCATCTTCCGCCTTGCCACACTGACCGCGCAAAGCCCCGATGCGCTGCGACCCTTGCTCAACCACGGGGGGGCGGTGCCGTTTGCCCGCTTCTCAGGCGCGCGCGGGATCAGTGCCGACACGATCCGCCAACGCCCCGATGTGCAGGCGCAAGAGCGGCTTTTGACGGCGCGGGCGGCGCAGGTGGGGGTGGCGCAGGCGGCGCTGTGGCCATCGCTGACACTGGCCGGACGGGTGACCGCCCCCGGATCAGGGCCGACGACATGGGCCTTTGGTCCTGCGATCAGCCTGCCCATCTTTGGCGGCGGGCAGGGCCGCGCCAATGTGACGGCCGCCGAAGCCCGCGCGCGGCAGGCGTGGTTTGCATGGCAGCAGGCGGTGCTTGAGGCGGTCGAGGATGTGCAGGGCGCTTTGGCCGCGTGGCGGCGCGATGGACGCAATGTGGGCGCACAGCAACGGCTGGTGGCGATTTCGTCGGAAACGCTGGAGCTTGCGCGATCCAGCTATGATCTGGGCGAGACCGATTTCCTGTCCATTCTGGATGCCGAGGTTGAATTGCTGCAAGCCCGTCAGGCCCTTGCCGCCGCTGAACGAGACCGTGCGCTGAACTTCGTGCGCCTGTCGGTCGCCACCGCCGGTCCGGTGGCCGCGAGATGAGCGGGCTGGCGCAGGCAGGTGGCGTCATCGGGCGGGCCACTGGCCCTGTGCCCGTCTGGTTGATGCTGGCGGTGGCCTTGCTGCAACTGGCCGTTCTTGTGCAGGTGACCGCCTTGCGCGACCGTGTCGTGCAGCTTGAGGCCGGGTCGGAATTTCAGGATTACGCCCAAGGCTGCCTGCGCCCGGAGGATCCTGTGGCACCCTCGCTGACGCTTCCCGCGCCACAGGGCGGGGTCGGTCCGGGGCAGTCAGGGCGGGCGGGGCTGGACGTCTGACCCTGACGGCGCATCAGATCCCGTAGAACCCCGCCGCCGTGCCGCCAAAGATCAGGGCGCGGTCGATGTCACTCAGGCCATCGGTCAGGGTCACCGCAGCGGCGTGCCAATCGGCATATTCGCCGCGCAACCGGCAGACGGGCCAGTCGGAGCCCCACATCACCCGCTCCGCCCCGAAACGGTCAAAGATGTGATTGGCATAGGGGCGCAGGCGGTCCACGGACCAGTCGGCGATATCCTCGGTGATCAGGGCCGAGAATTTGATGCAGGCGAAGCTCTCGTCCGCCAAGCGGGACATACCATCGGCCCAATGCTGAAAGCCTTCGGGGTGGCCGTGGATTTGCGGCTTCAGGCAATGGTCAAGGACCACGGGCATTGTCGGATAGCGGCGCAACAGGGTCTGTAACGGCGCGATATGGCGCGGAAAGCCCAAGGCGTCAAAGCGCAGCCCCAGATCACAAAGCGCGCGGAAGGCCCATTGCACATCCTCGCGCAGCATCCAGTCATCCTGCGGTAGGTCTTGGATCATTGGGCGCAGGCCCTTGAATTTGGGATGTTTCGCCAGCCGCTGCATCACGGGCAGCGCGGCGGGGGTTTCGAAATCCACCCAGCCCACCACGCCTTTGATCCACGGCGTGCGGTCGGCGAGGTCGAGCATGTAGTCGCTTTCCGCCACTGTCGGCGCGGCCTGCACCAAGACCGTCGCGTCGATGCCTGCGGCGCGGAGTTGGGGTTCCAACTCCTCGGGCGTGTAGAGGCGGGACAGGATCGGGTCATCTTTCGGCATCCAGCCATAATCCCCGCGCGCCGGGTCCCACAGATGGTGATGCGCGTCGATCCGCATGGTTGTTCCCCCCTCGGCATTTTCCATGAGGCTATGACGAAGGAGGGGGGGATGCCAAGCGGGGAGGCGAAGGCGGAGAATCGGGAGAAATCCTAGTCTGAGGACACACCAGTTGGTGTTGCCCCGATGCCCAAAGCATCGGGGCGCGCCCGCACCGCCCCCACGGGGCGGGCGCACATATATGTGCACCCACCCCGCGGTGCGTGCGCGCCCCTTGGCTGGCGTTGTGTCTGCAGGGTGCTCATTGATTGCCGACCCCGGCTCCCCCACTCCCAAGCCCCCGATTTACACCCACCCCGCCGCGCGCTTATGGTCGCGGCATGACCAAACCGGCCCTCATCATCTTTGACTGCGACGGCGTCCTGATCGACTCCGAGGTCATCAGCGCCCGTCAGTTGATTGCCGAACTCAAGGGCTATGGCGTGGATATGGACATGGCCTTTGTCAGCCGCCATTTCCTTGGCCGCTCTTACCCCGTCGTGCTGCAAGAGGTGCGGGATCGTTGGGGCGTCGCCTTGCCCGACAGGTTTGAGACCGATTACCGCGCCCGCCTGCTTGCGGCCTTTGAGACGGACCTGAAGGTGATGCCCGGCATCACCCAGACCATCGCGGCGCTGCGGCTGCCCTATTGCCTTGCCACCTCGTCCAGCCCGGAACGGATGCGGCGCAGTCTGGACATCACGGGCCTTGCCCCGCTGTTCGCAGGCCGCGCCTTTACCGCGTCCGAGGTCACGCGTGGCAAGCCCGCGCCGGACCTGTTCTTGCATGCCGCCGCGCGCATGGGGGTGGACCCCGCCGCCTGTGTGGTGATCGAGGACAGCCTGAACGGTGTGCGTGCCGGATTG
>CALRPK020000161.1:0-5353 GCA_943370015.1 Paracoccus haematequi | reverse complement strand
CTCTGGCACCACATCGGCCCCGAACAGATCGCCCGCGACCTTGGCCGCGCCGTCTAGCCGTTGCAGCGCCGCACCGACCCCGCCTGTGGTGATTGCGGCGGTGTCGGTTGTGTCACAGACGGCGGCGATGACCTTGCGGTATCCGGTGCAGCGACAAAGGACGCCGCCCAAGGCATCGGATGCCTGTGCTTCGGTGGGTGCGGGGGTGCGGCGGAGCAAATCAACAGCGGCCATCAGCATCCCTGGCGTGCAGATGCCGCATTGCGCCGCGCCATGACGCAGGAATGCAGCGCGCAGGCGGGTGAGTTCGGGGGTCTCGCCCTCGACCGTTTGGACATCCGCGCCCGCGACCCGTGCGGCGGGGGTCAGGCAGGCGCAGATTGCGCGGCCATCCACCAGCACGGTGCAAGAACCGCAATCCCCCGCGTCGCAGCCGACCTTGGTGCCTTTCATCCCCAAATCCTCGCGCAGCACCTCGGACAGGCGGCGGGTGGGGGCGGTGTCGGCAGTGACGGGTTGGCCGTTGAGGGTGAAGGTGATCATGCGGCCTCCATCACCGCGCGGCGGAGGAGTTCGGCGGCGGCTTCCTGACGATAGGCAGCCGTGGCGCGGATGTCGTCGATGGGCGACAGGGTGCCAAGCGCCGCAGGGGTGATCTGGTCCAACGCTTGCGCCGGGGTCAGGCCAAGCATCGCGGCCTCAAGCCGTGGCAGGCGACAGGCGACGGGGCCGCAAGACCCCACGGCCAAAGCGGCCTGCGCAATAAGACCCTGTTCCAGCGAAATTCGCGTCGCGACCATGGCGATGGAGATCACCAGATGCGCCCGCGCGCCGAGTTTCACAAAGGCGGATCGTCCGGTCAGGGCGCTGTGCGGCAGGGTGATGGCGGTCAGGATTTCCCCCTGCGCCAGCGCTGTGCGGCGGGGGCCGGTGATGAATGCGGCCAGCGGCAGGGACCGTGCGCCGTGCGGTCCCGTCAATTCCACTACCGCATCCAGCGCCAAAAGCGGCGGCACGCCATCGGCGGCGGGAGAGGCGTTGCAGAGGTTGCCGCCGATGGTTCCGGCGTTCTGCACTTGCCGCCCGCCCACCTGTCGCGCGGCCTGTTGCAGGGCGGTCAGAGCGGGGGGAAGGGTGGCCTCAGCCAGATCGCTCCACGTCGTGCATGCACCAATGCGCAGGCCGTTCGGGCCGTCAGTGATGCCGCGCAGGGCAGGGATGGCGGTCAGGTCCAGCAGATCGCCCGAAAGCTGATCGCCTGCGCCGGGGTAAAGGTCCGTCCCACCCGCCAAGACCCGGCAGCCCTGCGCCCGCAGCGCAATCGCCTCTGTCAGGGTGTCGGGGCGGGCAAACAGCATCGGGCGACCCACATTGTTTGTATGCACATGAGATTGCGAGACGCTTGGCCTCTCTGTCAACAATCTTGCGCGGCAATCGGTCGCGGTCTATCCCGAAGCGATGACAGAGCGCCCGGAATATGTGCTGGACGACCAGATTGGTTACGTGCTGCGGCGCGTGACCCAGCGCCATCTGGCGATTTTTGCGGAACGCTTGCCGCAGGTCACATCGGTGCAATGGGCTGTTCTGGCGAGGTTGTCGGAACTGGGGCCGCTGTCACAGAACCATCTGGGCCGGATGACGGCGATGGATGCGGCGACGATCAAGGGCGTGGTGGATCGTCTGGCGCGGCAGGGGTTGGTGGAAACCTCGGCCGATCCCAATGACAAACGCCGCCTCACCGTATCCCTGACCGGGGCGGGGGCGGCGTTGTTTGAGGGCGGCGTGGCGACGGCGGTGAAGGTCAGCGCCGAAACCCTTGGTCCGCTGACTGCGCCCGAGCGGGCGCAGTTGCTGGCTTTGTTGCTAAAGCTGGTCTGACCTATTCCGCCGCCTGCAAGGGGGCGGTTTTTGCCAGACCGAGTGGCGCGCGCGTATCTTGCGCAGCCTCAAGCGCTGCGATGCGCTGGGCGAGGATGTGGGCCGGGGGTTCCTCAGGCTCTTCCTCTTTCGGGCCGATGATCTTGCTGAACAGGCGCGAGATCAGGCGCGACAGGTCATCCATGATCAGGAAGAACGCAGGCACGACCACCAGTGACAGGATGGTCGACACGATGATGCCCCCGATCACCGCCGTGGCCATCGGCGCGCGGAACGACCCGCCCTCACCCACGCCAAGCGCCGAAGGCAACATGCCCGCCGACATGGCGATAGAGGTCATGACGATGGGACGTGCGCGTTTATGCCCAGCCTCAATCACCGCTTGGAAACGGTTCATGCCTTGATTTCGCATCTCAATCGCGAAGTCGATCAGCAGGATGGCGTTCTTGGTCACGATCCCCATCAGCATCAGGATGCCGATCAGCACCGGCATCGACAGCGCCGAATTGGTCAGGATCAACGCCGCAGCGACACCCCCGATGGCGAGCGGAAGCGAGAACAGGATGGTGAAGGGCTGGATTACCGATTTGAACAAGAGGATCAGGACGGTCAGCACCAGAAGCAGGCCAAGGATCATGGCGTTGCCAAAGCTGCTGAACAGTTCCGCCTGTACCTCGGCATCGCCGGATTGTTCCACCCGTGCCGTTCCCGGCAGCGGGGTTTCGGCCACCACCTTGTCAAAGGCGGCAGAGGCCGTGCCAAGCGCCACGCCCACGGGCAGGTTGGCCCCGATGGTGGCGCGGCGTTCGCGGTTCAGGCGTTCCACCACGGACGGACCTTCGCCGATGCGGATGTCGGCCACGGCGGAGAGCGGCACGGCAGCCCCTGTGGCGGTCGTCACCTTCAGCGCGGCAATGCGCGACAGGTCTTCGCGGCTTTCGTCGTTCAGGCGCACCCGGATCGGGATCAGGCGGTTGTCGATGGACAGCTTTGCCAATGCCGCATCGACATCGCCGATGGTGGCGACGCGCACGGTTTCGGCAATCTGTGCCGTGGTGATGCCCAGACGCGCAGCCTCGGTCACCCTTGGGGTGATCTGGATTTCCGGGCGCGGCAAGGCACCTTCAGAGGCCACGTTTGCCAGTTCAGGCACCTTGGACAGGGCGGCTTCGAGCAGCGCCACCGCCCCATTCAAATCCGCCTCATTGTCGGCGAGGATCGAATAGGACAGGTCACGCTCACCCCGGTCGTTCAGCTTGAACGCGCGCATGTCGGGCAGTTTGTGCAGGCGGTCGAAAATCTGCGCTTCGATGATGTTCTGCGGAACGGTCCGGCCGGTGTTTTCCACATCGGGGATCAACGCGCCCAGGACGGGCACCTTGTTGACGATTTGCGAGAGTTTCAGCAGCAAGGACTGGTCCAGACGGTCCAGCACCACCACCACGGACGCGCGGCGGATGTCCAGATCACCTGTGGGAGAGGTGCCGCCGACAACCATGATCCGGTCAATGCCGGGAATGTCCTTGATCGTGTCATGGATACGGTCGGTCGCGGCCTCGGTTTCTGCCAGGGTCGTTCCCGGCGGCAATTCGACCGACACCGAAATGCGGCTGACATCCTCGGGCGGCAGGAAGCTGCCCGGAACTTTGAACATGAAGTGCATTGAGACATAAAGAACCGCAAAGGCCATCACCAGCGTGATGTAGCGTGCCGGGATGTAACGCAGGAAGCGGCCAGAGGTCGATGTCGCGACCAGTTTCAGATAGCCGCGCATGATCGCGCCATCTTGCGCGTTGTGATCATCAGCGTCTTTGGAGCGCATTAGATAGGCGGCCATCATCGGCGTGATCAGACGCGCCACCAGCAACGAGAACATCACCGAAATGGCGACGGTCAGGCCGAATTGCCGGAAATACTGGCCCGGAATCCCCGCCATGAAGGACACGGGCACAAAGACCGCAATGATGGTGAAGGTGGTGGCGATGACGGCCAAACCGATTTCATCCGCGGCCTCAATCGCCGCGCGATAGGGGGTTTTCCCCATCCTTATGTGTCGGGCTATATTCTCGATCTCCACGATGGCGTCATCGACAAGGATGCCGGTGGCCAGCGTGATGGCAAGGAAGCTGACAAGGTTCAGCGAGAACCCGAGCAGGTCCATGACAAAGAAGGTCGGGACCGCCGACAGCGGCAGGGCCACGGCGGCAATCAGCGTCGCACGCCAGTTGCGCAAGAAGGCCAACACCACAAGGATCGCAAGGATCGAGCCTTCGATCAGCGTATGCAGCGCGGATTCGTAGTTGCCATAGGTATAGAACACCGTTTCATCGACCAAGGTGATGGTCGTGTCGGGGTTTTCCTTGCGCAGGCCATCCAGCACCGTATTGACGGTTTCCGCGACCGACACTTCGGATGCGCCCTTGGCCCGGAACACGGCAAAGGTCACCACGGGGTTGCCGTCCAGCCGCACGAAAGAGCGCAGTTCTTCGTAGGTATCCACAACCTCGCCCAGATCGGACAGGCGCACATGACGGCCCGAAGGCAGGGCGATGGTGGTGGTGGACAGGCGTTCCACTGTGGCGGCATCGCCAAGGGTGCGGATCGCCTGTTCCCCATCACCGATTTCCGACCGGCCAGAGCCGAGGTTGGCGTTGGTGGCGCGCAACTGCTGGTTCACGGCGCTGGCGGTGATGCCGTAGCTGTCCAGCTTGACGGGGTCCAACTCCACCCGGATTTCGCGTTCGGCCCCGCCATAGCGGTCCACGCGGCCCACGCCGGGACGGCCCTGCAACGCGCGGGTGATCGTGTCGTCAACGAACCATGACAGTTCTTCGATGGTCTGGTTCTGGTTCGACACGGCAAAGGTCATGATCGCCTGACCTTCGACGTCGATCCGGCTGACCACCGGCGCCTCGATCGAGCCGGGCAGGTTGCCACGGATACGGTCGATGGCGTCCTTGGTGTCTTGCACGGCCTTTTCGGTGGGGACTTCCATGCGGAATTCCACGACCGTGGTGGAGACACCGTCATTCACGGTGGAAACGACGTTCTTCACCCCGGTGATGCCCGCGACGGCATCTTCGATTTCCTTGGTGACCTGCGTTTCCATCTCGGCGGGTGCGGCCCCGGATTGCACCACGTTCACCGCGACAAGCGGCACATCGATGTTGGGGAACCGGGTGATGGGCAGGGTGTTGAAACTGTTCCAGCCGACGATCAGCAGCAGGAAGAAAGCCAGCAGGGGGGCAACTGGGTTGCGGATGGACCAAGCGGAAAAGTTCATGTCGCTGCCCCTCAGTTCACGGCGGGTTCAAAGGGGACCGGATTGATCCGGTCGCCGTCACGGACAAAGGCGCCGGCCTTGGTCACGATGGTATCGCCGGGGCCGATGCCTTCGACCACCTCGATCCAGCCGCCATCGCGGATGCCGGTCTTGACCGGAACGCGGCTGACCACGCCATTTGCCACCTTCATC
>CALRPK020000160.1:0-5353 GCA_943370015.1 Paracoccus haematequi | reverse complement strand
GTCGGCGCTTTTGGCGCGGGAGCGGTTGGCATGATGCCCGATCTGGGGAAATACGCGGTTTCGGTGCTGTCCTCTTATGGCGCGACCTTGGCGCTGTTGGCGGCGATTGTCGCGCTCAGCTGGTGGCAAAGCCGCCGCATGAAACGCAGCTTGGCCGAGGTTGAGGCCCGGCAGGGGAAGAACGATGGCTAAATGGTTGATGGCAGTGCCACCGGTGCTGTTTCTGGGGCTCGCGGCGCTGTTCTACACAGGGATGCAGCGTGACAACCCGTCCGAACTGCCCTCGGTCTTCATCGGCAAGACTGCCCCGGTTGTGCCGACCGACACACTGGGCGATCTGCCCATGTTGACCGATGCCATGCTGCGCGATGGCAAGGTGACGGTGGTGAATTTCTGGGCAAGCTGGTGCCCGCCCTGCCGCGCCGAACATCCCGTTTTGAAAAAGATGGCGGCGGATGGTGTGCGTGTCGCGGGCATCAACATGATGGATGATGCCGACAAGGCGCTGGGATATCTGGCCGATGAAGGAAACCCCTTCTTTGCCATAGCTGCCGATCCCAAGGGCCGCAATCGGGTGGAATGGGGGGTTACGGCCCCGCCAGAGACCTTTATCATCGGGGGCGATGGCACGGTGCTGTTTCGCTTTGTCGGCCCGTTGGTTGGCACCGATTATGAGACTCGGTTTGTTCCCGAATTGGAAACAGCGCTTGCCGCGCAGGGCAATTGACGCCGACCTATCCAAAAGAATATGTCGTATCCATGCCTCTGGGAGCAGGAATGTTGTTCACAGAGAGCAAACTTTATACGTATTCTTTAGATATGCAGGCGGTGAAACCCACCTTTTGATATCCTGACGGCAGCAAAGGTGGGTCAGTCCGAGAATTTTTGGCATGAGGTAACGCATGGCCATCGAATTCAAGAAAGTCATCCCCCTGACCGACGGTCAGTCCTTGCCGTTTCACCGCTATGAACCGGATGATGAACTGTTCCGCAACCGGCGTCTGGACGCCTTTGAAATCTCGACCAGCAGTTTGAACTCGCGGCTGATATTTGATGGTATGGTCGCCATTGAAGGCTGCATGGGCGGCATCGGCGTGCTGGTCTGCTTTGCCGGCACGCGGGCCTGTGAGTTTCACATGGGGTTTGGGCAGTTGTTCTTGGACATCCGGCCTGCGGGGGCGGGACTTGTCGCCTGCGGCAAGCGCTATGAGCCGGAGTTGACCGTCACCGTCTTTGGCATCCTAGAGCCGGAAGGCCCCGATGGCTATGCCGTGCCCTGCATCCGCGCTGCCGCGTGGAGCTATGAGAACCACGGCACCGGCCTGTTCGGTCGGCGCAAGATCGAAGGGCATCTTCCGGCCTTTCCGGTGGGCTGAACCGCAGAACCCGGCAAGCGCTCATGAAAAAGCCCCGGTCCTGCGACCGGGGCTTTTTGCTGTGTGGGTGGGATCAGGCCGAGGCGAGGTCGCGCAGCACGTAATGCAGCACGCCGCCATGTTCGACGTATTCGATCTCGATCTCGGTATCGATGCGGCACTTGATCTGGATGGTCTTGGTGGTGCCATCCGCATAGGCGATGTTGCAGGCCACCAGCGACAGGGGCTTCAGGTCGCCCTCCAGCCCTTGGATGCTGACAACCTCATCGCCCTTCAGGCCCAGCGATTTGCGCGTATCGCCGCCGGTGAATTCGAACGGGATGACGCCCATGCCGACGAGGTTGGAGCGGTGGATCCGTTCAAACGACTCTGCGATCACCGCCTTGACGCCCAAAAGCGCCGTGCCCTTGGCCGCCCAGTCGCGGCTGGAGCCTGCGCCATATTCGATGCCGCCAAAGATCACCAAGGGTGTGCCTGCCGCCTGATAGGCCATGGATGCGTCGAAGATCGAGGTTTGCACGCCATCCGGCCCCTTGGTGTAGCCGCCTTCGACGCCATCCAGCATCTCATTCTTGATGCGGATATTGGCGAAGGTGCCGCGCATCATCACCTCATGGTTGCCGCGACGGGCACCATAGGAGTTGAACTCGGACACCGGAACACCACGCTCGGTCAGGTATTTGCCGGCCGGGGTGGTGGCCTTGAACGACCCAGCGGGGCTGATGTGGTCGGTGGTGATCATATCGCCCAGCAGCGCCAGAACGCGCGCGCCGGTGATGTTCTTGATCGTGCCGGGGGTCGCTGCCATGCCGCGGAAATAGGGCGGATTCTGGATATAGGTCGACTCTGCGGGCCAATCATAGGTTTCCGCTTCGGTGATCTGGACGCCCTGCCACTTTTCATCGCCTTTGAACACATCGGCGTATTTCTTGAGGAAGGCTTCACGGGTCACGGTGGCGTGGACCAGATCGGCGATTTCCTTATTCGTCGGCCAGATGTCTTTCAGGTAGACGGGGCCATTGGTGCCCATGCCCAAAGGCTCGGTGGTCAGGTCGATATTCATGTCGCCCGCCAGCGCATAGGCTACGACCAGCGGCGGCGAGGCGAGGTAGTTCGCGCGCACGTCGGGGGAAATCCGGCCTTCGAAGTTGCGGTTGCCCGACAGCACGGCGGTCGCCACCAGATCGCCTTCGGCAATCGCCGCCGAAATCGCGGGGTCCAGCGGGCCAGAGTTGCCGATGCAGGTGGTGCAGCCGTAGCCCACAAGGTTGAAGCCCACGGCATCAAGGTCTTCTTGCAGGCCAGCAGCGTTCAGATATTCGCTCACCACCTGTGATCCGGGGGCGAGCGAGGTTTTCACCCAAGGCTTCGATTGCAGGCCCAAAGCCCGCGCCTTGCGCGCCACCAGACCCGCGCCGATCATGACGTAAGGGTTTGAGGTGTTGGTGCAGGAGGTGATCGAGGCAATCACCACCTTGCCCGAGGACATGGTGTAATCCTGACCCTTGACCGCCACTTCGGTGCCGAGCGGGCGCTTGAAGGACGCGTCCATCTCTTTGGCAAAGCTGGCTTTCGCATCGGTCAGCGGCAGGAAGTCCTGCGGACGCTTGGGGCCGGAAATCGCCGGAACGATGGTGCCCATGTCCAGATGCAGGGTCGAGGTGTAGATCGGATCATAGCCCGCATCGCGCCACATGCCGTTCGCCTTGGCATAGGCTTCGACCAGCGCAATCCGAGCCTCATCCCGGCCCGTGCCGCGCAGATAGCGGATGGTTTCGGCGTCAATCGGGAAGAAGCCGCAGGTCGCGCCATATTCCGGGGCCATGTTGGCGATGGTCGCGCGGTCGGCCAAGGGCAGGTGGTCCAAGCCCTCGCCGTAGAATTCGACGAACTTGTTCACCACGCCGTGCTTACGCAGCATCTGCACGACCTTGAGCACCAGATCGGTGGCCGTGGTGCCTTCCATCATCGCGCCGGTCAGCTTGAAGCCGACGACTTCGGGGATCAGCATCGAAACCGGTTGGCCCAGCATCGCGGCCTCAGCCTCGATCCCGCCGACGCCCCAGCCCAGAACGGCCAGACCGTTGACCATGGTGGTGTGGCTGTCCGTGCCCACCAGCGTGTCGGGATAGGCCACCTCAACGCCGCTCGGGTCGGTATCGGTCCAGACGGTCTGTGCGAGGTATTCGAGGTTCACCTGATGGCAAATCCCGGTTCCGGGCGGCACCACGCGGAAGTTGTTGAACGCCTTTTGTCCCCATTTCAGGAAGACATAGCGTTCCATGTTCCGCTCATATTCGCGGTCGACGTTGGCTTGAAACGCACGCGGTGTGCCGAATTCGTCGATCATCACCGAATGGTCGATCACCAGATCCACCGGCACCAGCGGGTTGATCTTGGCGGCCGATCCTTTCAGCCCCAGAATCCCGTCGCGCATCGCGGCAAGGTCCACCACGGCCGGAACGCCGGTGAAATCCTGCATCAGCACGCGGGCCGGGCGATAGGCAATCTCACGCGGGTTCTTGCCGCCAAGGGTGGCCCATTCGGCGAAAGCCTTGATGTCATCGACGCTGACGGTCTTGGCATCCTCGAACCGCAGCATGTTCTCCAGCACCACTTTCAGCGCGGCAGGCAGGCGCGAGAAATCGCCAAGCCCGGCCTCTTGCGCGGCGGGGATCGAGTAATAGGCGACGGTCTTGCCGCCTGCGGAAAGCATCTTGCGGGTTTTCGCGCTATCGTGTCCGACGGTAACGGTCATTCTCGGGCCTCCTGAGTGCTGGCACGGTCTGTCTTGGGTCTGATCCGGCCCCGGTCCGGCCCAAGGGCGCGGCGGGTCGGTTTTCGGTTCCTATGCCGTTGGAAAGTCTGTGTGGCAAGGGAGTCGCGGGCTTTGTATGCAATTGTATGCCAAAAATCCAGTGCTTTTGCACGCAGGTTTTTCACCCGCCGCATCGCGCCATGTTGCGCGAAAGTCGCGCTTCTGTGACGGGCTGTTGCAATAAGGCTCGCAAAACCTTGATTGGCGACGAGGTGCCGCTTTTTGCTAAGGCAATGGTCTACCATGCTGCCTGTCGGCTGGTCAGTCGGGGAACGGAAAGGGTCAGATGCGACATATCGTCAGCGCAGCCTGCGGGCTTTGGCTTTGCCTGCCACTGCCCGTCGCGGCGCAGTCAACCACCGGGGTCTTGGTCGAACTTTACACCTCGCAGGGCTGTTCCTCTTGCCCGCCTGCCGATGCCTTCCTGTCCGAACTGGCGCAGGCCGATGGCGTGATCGCCTTGGCCCTGCATGTGGATTACTGGGACTATATCGGCTGGGAGGACGCCTTCGCCGATCCCAGCTTTACCGAACGGCAAAAGATGTATGCCCGGGCTGCGGGCAGTCGGATGGTCTATACCCCGCAGATGATCGTGGGCGGTGTGGACCGGGTTGAGGGCAATACGCCTGACGCCGTGGTGCGTTTCATCGGAAAGCATTTGGCCCATCCCGGCGGGGTGGAACTGACTGTGACGCGCAACGGCGCACAGGTCGAAATCCATGCCAGCGCGGCACAGCCCTTGGCCAATGGGGCCATCGTGCAACTGGTCCGCTACCTGCCCGAAGCCAAGATCGAGATCGAGCGTGGCGAAAACGCCGGGCGCAGCATGACCTACCACAACATCGTCACCTCATGGGAACGGGTGGGCGATTGGCAGGGCAGCGCGCCGCTTGACCTGACCGCCGACGCGCCGGGGGATCAGCCCGTGGTGGTGATCCTGCAAGAGCCGGGCCCCGCGCGGGTGCTGGCGGCGGCGCGGCTCAAGTAAGTTTCAGCCGCGCTTGGCCTGCGTTTCGCGGTGCCAGATGTAAAGCCCTGCGCCAATGATGATCGACGCGCCGACCAGCGTCCAGACATCCGGGTATTCGCCGTAAAGCACGATGCCCCAGAAGGTGGCGAGCACAAGTCCCGCATAGCCAAAAGGGGCCACCGTCCCGGC
>CALRPK020000159.1:0-5366 GCA_943370015.1 Paracoccus haematequi | reverse complement strand
TTGATGAAGATCACCATGCAGTTGCTGCGCCCGATGCTGGCGGTCAGCTTGCGCATCGCCTGGCTCATCAGACGGGCCTGCGCGCCGACCTGCGCGTCGCCCATGTCGCCTTCGATTTCCGACTTCGGCGTCAGAGCGGCCACCGAGTCGACGACGATCAGGCTGACGGCCCCGGACCGCACCAGCGTATCCACAATCTCAAGCGCCTGTTCGCCGGTATCGGGTTGGCTGATCAGCAACTCATTCAGGTTGACGCCCAATTTCTTGGCATATTGCGGGTCAAGCGCATGTTCGGCATCGACAAAGGCGCAGACGCCGCCCTTTTTCTGCTCTTCCGCCACGACATGCAGCGTCAGCGTGGTCTTGCCCGAGGATTCGGGGCCAAAAATTTCAATGATCCGCCCCTTGGGCAGGCCACCGATTCCCAAGGCGATGTCCAGACCGAGCGAGCCGGAAGACGTGGCTTCGACGTCCATGATGGGGTTGTTTTCCCCCAATTTCATGATCGAACCCTTGCCGAACTGCCGTTCGATCTGCGCCAGCGCGCTTTCCAGCGCCTTTGACTTGTCCATTTCGCGCTTGTCCTTCAAGTCCAGAAGAGTGGCCACCGCCATGTCGGTCATCCTTTATTTCACAGCCGCATTCCGGCGGCAATCGCTGCGCGTGTTCTTGAACTGTTCTTGCCATATGAGCACAAAAAGAGAACAAAGCAACAGAAATCCCGCTGAACACCATATTGGTTGAGTCTGGTTAAGGACTGGTTAGCGCCGCCACGGGGCCGGGACGGCACGAGACCAAGGATTTGGTGCAGCCGTCACCACGGCCAACCGGACCGCGCTGGGACCACTGTTGCCCTGAGGGTCGTTTGGCTGGTCGCACAGACCGAACGATGCCCTATTCCGCTTGGCCGCCGGAAAGGAACCGTTTCCCGATAGCCGGCGGCAGCCTGCCTGCCCCGGTTTTCACCATCCGGGCAAGGAACCGTCCGCTGACCCGCCGCACCGAGGTGTCACGCCGCAAGTTGCGACTGCACTGTGGTCGTCAGTTCGGAAAGCGAAAAGGGTTTGGGCAGGAAGATCGAATTGGGCACCTGCCCTTGGGCATCCGACAGGCAATCCTCGGAATAGCCGGAGACAAAGACGACACGCACATCGGGCCGCGCCTCCAGCGCCTGCATCACCCAAGTCGGGCCATCCATGCCGGGCATCACCACATCGGTCACGAAGATATCAATCTGCAAGCGCGGGTCTTGCAGCAAGGTCAGCGCTTCTTCGGCGGTGCCCGCCTCAAGCACAGTGTGGCCCTTCAGCCGCAACGCCCGAGAGGCAAAGGCGCGCACCGGGGCCTCATCCTCGACCAGCAAGACCACGCCTTCGGCCTTGCGCCTTGGCGCAGTGGTCTTGGCCGGGGCCGCCACTTCGACCGGGGGCACGTCATGGACGGGAAACCACACCTCAAACGAGGTGCCAAGACCGAGGGTCGACTCCACAAAGACAAAGCCTGCCGATTGCTTGACGATGCCGTAAACGGTGGACAGGCCGAGGCCGGTGCCTTCGCCGGGGCGTTTGGTGGTGTAGAAGGGTTCGAAGATTTTTTCCAACCTGTCTTCGGGGATGCCGATGCCGTCGTCCCGCACCCGGATCAGCGCATAGCGGCCTGCAGGCAGGGTGACGCGTCCGCGTGGGCGGTCTTCGGCCAGATGGATATCTTGCGTATCGATGCGGATGATGCCGCCATCGGGCATGGCGTCGCGGGCGTTGACGACTAGGTTCATCATGACCTGATCCAACTGCCGCCGATCCGCGCGCAGGGGCCCAACCTTGGGGTCTTGTGTCAGGCGCAAGTCGATGCGTTCGCCCACAAGTCGGTTCAACAAATGGGTCAGATCGCCCAACGCCTCATCCAGTTCGATGCGTTCGGGCTTCATCGTCTGTTTGCGCGAAAAGGCCAGAAGCTGCGACACCAAGGCCGCCGCGCGGTTGGAGTTCTGGCTGATCTGGATCAGATCGGGCCAATCGGCATCCTCTGGCCTGCGGCGCAAGAGCAACAGGTCGCAATGCCCAGAAATCGCTGTCAGCAGGTTGTTGAAATCATGCGCGATTCCCCCGGCCAACTGGCCGATGGCCTGCATTTTCTGGCTTTGAACATATTGCGCCTCCATCCGTTTGAGGGCGGTGGCGTCTTGCAACACGGCCAGCACCTCGGGTCCCAAGGGACCGGCCATCCGGCGCAGCGACAGATGGACGAAAACGCCGGGTTCCGGGCCGTGCAGTTCCACCACCTCTGCCGTGCCGGGGCGGCGGTCATGCAGCACATCGTCCAGCCAATCCTGCATCGGGCGGCCCGGTCCATCGAACAGATCCGCAATACGCCGGGTCAGGATCGCACTGTCGGTCAGACCGGAAAGATCACGCGCCGCGCGGTTGGCCGCGATCAGCACACCCCCGGCATCAAAGCGCATCAAGGCCACGGGCAATCCGTCAAACAACACGCCGCCATCCGGGGATGGCGTTTCTTCGACGGGCATCAGGTAAATCTCACGCCTTTCACTTGGACCTGCCACTTCGGCCAGTCGGGCGCGGACGGGCCCTGCAACGGCGTTGATCGTGACCACTTCGCCATGTTTGGCAGGGGGGCCTTTGAACAGACGGTCCAACCGGCGCGGGCGTTCGCCCAGCAGACGGCGCATGGCGTCATTGGCAAACAGCACCACACCCTGCCGGTTCACCGTCAGCATCGGCAGGCTCAGCCCTTCGGCACCGCGTTGGGTGCTGCCGCTGCCGGTGAAATCATCGATCCGCCACAGAAAACGGCCCACCCGCAGGCGATGCACCGTCAGGCGCAGCGTGCCATCGCGTGACATCACATCCTCCCGCGCCGAACCGTCCGCTGCGGCGCGCGCATTCAGGCGCAACACGACGGCACGCGGGTTGGCGAAATGCGCATGCAGCAGCGCGGGAAGAACGGCGGCAGGATTGCGCGGCGCTCCGTCCGGCACGGGCGGCAGCACGGCATCCGCGCGGGCATTGGCAAAAAGCACACGCCCCTGACGGTCGGTCACAAGGCCCGGCACCGGATCACTGGCGATCACCTGTCGCAGGCGCGCATCCGACAGGCCCGGTCGTGCCATGCCTGCCAGGTGCAGCGCCAGTGGCAACAGCGCCAAGGCCAGCCCCGCCGCGGTCAGCACCGGATGGGGAGCAACCAAACCCAGACCCAAGGCCGCCAGCACCATGCCCGCCAGCGCCAAGCCCAAGGCCGCCGGCAAGCCGCCACGCCAATCACTGCGGTCTGTTGTTTCCAGCAATCTGGTCAATGCGCTGTCCAAGCCCTGCCCCCGGTTCTCATCCATGGATGTCGCGACCCTGACCGAAACCCGTTAGCGAAAGCTTAACGCCGCAGTGCCAGATCCGTCAGCGTGACGGCGCGCGTAAAACGGCGACGAAGAACCCGTCACCACCTTGCAATGGGTTGAACGCGCGGGAAAACTCCAACACCCAGCCCGGATGGCGCGACAGGAACGCGGCCACTTGCGCGCCATTCTCTGCCGTCAGCATGGAACAGGTCGCATAGGCCAGCGCCCCGCCCGGACGGATCATCGCAGCGGCACGGTCCATGATGCGGGCTTGCACCACGGTCAACTCTGCCAAACGGTCCCGGGTCAGCCGCCATTTCCCTTCGGGATCGCGCCGCCAACTGCCAGACCCGGAACACGGAACATCCGTCAAGATCAGATCATAAGGCGCTGTCTTTTCAGGGTTTTCCGTCAGCGTGACTTTGGCCCCGGCGCGGGAGGCACGGGGCGGAAGGTCGCGCATGCGGCGCGGGTCGGCGTCATGGGCAAAGAGCGCCAGCCGCGCCTGTGCCGCCAGCGCCAGCGTCTTGCCGCCGCCACCCGCGCAGAGGTCCAGCACACGCATGCCGTCAGCCAAGGGCAGCGCCTGCACCACCGCCTGCGAGGAGGCATCCTGCAACTCAACCACGCCGTCCAGATAAACGGACGAAGTTTGGATTTTCCGTGCTCCGGCAATGACTTCCAGCGCAGAGCTTGCAAGCGGATGCGGAACCGTCTCGATCCCCTCAGCCGCCAAGGCTGTCTGGGCCTGACCCTGGTCTGCACGGGCCGTATTGACGCGCAGAAAGACCGGGGCACGTTGGCGCATCGCCGCCATAACGGATGAAAAGTCGCCGCCAAGGGATTGACGTAAAGGGTTTTCCAGCCAATCCGGGCAATCCAACGCCTCATTCGGATCGGGGGTGCGGCCTGCATCCTCTGGCCGCAGTGCAACCGGGGCATGGCCTTCGCCGGTGAAGACTGCCGCCACATCCTGCCCCGCGGCGCGCAGATGGCCCAAGACCAGCCCCCGCCCGGTTTCGGCCCCGCCAAGCGCAGCGAAGGACCAACGACAGCGTAGGCAATCGAACACCACGTCGCGCACGGCGGCGCGATCCCCAGATCCGGCATAACGGCTGGCGCGGCCCCAATTCGTCAGCGCATGCTCTGCGGACTGCCCTGCAAGCACCTGATCCAGAACGGCAATCGCGGCGGAGAGACGGGCGGCGGGGGTCATGCTTTGCGTTCCTGCAAGATATTGCCGCCATCCACCACGATCACCGCGCCGTTGACATAGGCTGCACCGTCCGACGCAAGGAACGCGGCGACAGCGGCCACTTCGGCAGGTGTTCCGGCGCGACCCGGTGGTGTGGCACGGGCGGCTGCGCGTTCTTCAGGGGTGGCGGCCTCGGTTGCGATCCAGCCGGGGGCGATGGCATTGACGGTGACGCCGCGCGCGGCGACTTCAAGCGCCAGTGCATGGGTCAGGCCGACCATTCCGGCCTTGGCGGCGGAATAGGCGCTCTCGCCGGGGTTGGACACATAGGGCCCGGTGACAGACGCCATCATCACCACTCGCCCCCAGCTCTGCGCCACCATGCCGGGCAGAAAGGCGCGGGTAACCAGAACGGCGGTCGTCAGGCTGGCATCCATCGCGCGCCGCCATTGATCGGGGGTGAGGACGAGAAACGACACCTGCTCTGCCGGGGCCAGAACCGACCCCATGCCTGCATTGTTCACCAGCACATCGACCGGTCCGACCACATCGGCCAGACGATCCACCTGCGCAGGATCGGTCAGGTCTGCGATATGGGCGGTGACGTCATATCCTTCGGCGATCAACTCTGCCGCGCGGGCGTGGATACGGCCCGTGGTGGCCGTGATCGCCACGGCATGGCCTGCCAAGGCCAAGGCGCGGGCCGTGGCGAACCCAATCCCGCCGGGGGCACCTGCGCCTGTGATCAAGGCCTTGCGGGACATCACCCTCTTTCCTTCTCTACCGTCTTCTCTGCCCAAATATCCTCCGGGAGGG
>CALRPK020000158.1:0-5385 GCA_943370015.1 Paracoccus haematequi | reverse complement strand
CACGAAGGCCGGATAATACGATCCGGATCTTCTCCTCGGACGAATGCAACTTGCGCGTATCACGCCGGATGTCCGTCACGACCTGCTCGGCAGGCGCCTTCGTCGTCACGGGGATCTTTCCCATCTTCACCTCCATGTGGGGTCAAGATGAGCCGCAAACCCTCCGTTACGCAATCACGCCGAACTGTCCCAAGGGTGCTGATGGCGGACATGGTCTGGTTGCCGACACGGACCTTGACCGGACAATCAGCGGATGACCACCGACGTTCTGGACCTGCGCGACCTCGTCGAGCGGCCTCATGACGAAGATCCGCTATGTCGACTTTTGAACTGACGATTGCCGATAGTTTTCAAAGGCCAGTCGAATGGCGTGGCGGCGCACGACCGCCACGCTTTCTTCGCGACCAGTATGCATGATCACCTTCATGGACCCATCGGTATTTGACAGTCTTGAGATCGCGGCAAATGCGACCCAGGCCGAGCGGTTGACGCGCAAGCCTAGCCGGATGTCAAGTTTGTCAACGGCTTCGGAAAGACGCGCCCGGACGAGGTGTCTTTGGTTTGCCATATACACGGCAACGTAATGGTCCTCTGATCGCAAAGCGATAATGTCTGCTGGGTTGAAGCTTTTGCCACCGATCTGGATTTCCCCGATCAAGGGTTTTCGTGACATTGTTGCAGGAGAGTCCGGGACCAAGGCGTCTTCGGCAAGCGTCGGGCTGGCAATGACGGGCTGCGGAGGCGATGTCTCGATTGTCGGTGGCAGGGGCAGATCAACGGCTGGCGGTGACTTGGCGCGATTCAGATCGACAGGTGTCTTGCTGAAAGCCGGGTGTTGATGAACGACGTAGTTTGAAAACATCACGTCGATCACCAGAAGGACCACCACATCCCGGATGATCCCTGTCACCATGGCATCAAAGTTGGGAGGCTGGTTGTTGCCGAGAAACTGCACGACCTGATTGGTGCAAATGTGGATGACGATCAGATTAGGCATCACGATGATGGGCGTGAAGATCGACGAAATTTTTCCCCTGCGCGCTAAATATCCAACCAGGTGAAACGCGGTTCCATACCACAGCAAGGCCTGAGCGCCCAGCACCAGCCAAAGGAAGGCGATCTGTTGGCCATGTATAAGCCCAACGTCGATCCCGCCCCTGTCCAGCATGGCAATCAGCAAAAGACAGATGGCCAGATACTTAAGGAACGCTGGATGCAGCACCACTTCGGTGGGGGAATCGGTCGCAAGCCACATGCGGTGACCATCGGCAAAGCGCACACTCAGGTATTTCGGGACTGTATCGTTTTCGTGCACGATCTACCTGTTTGACAAGAGTTTCCGCTTTTTGGCCATTCTTAAGGTCCATTCCGCTCATTCGCGCAAGGCCCTTGGGCGCCAACCCATGTCGCCAAACAGAGAACGGGCGCGATGGGGCCAGTTTTACCATGTCGGGAATGAATGTTCGCGACAGAAGCGATCACTGAACGCGCAGAACGGCGCTGCCCGTCCCCCTCCCTGATCCTGACCTGTCGCCTTTTCTATGTCCTGGCGATCCGGAAGTCTTTGCAAAATATTGAAAATAAAAAGTTAAACGTTCTTTCTGGCCGATTGTGGCCAGACCGGAAACAGCGTGACCCACCCGGTTTTCCGACTTAGCGAATCTTGGCGACGAAATCCGGTCCCAAGCGAACGCTCGCGACATTCCCGTAACCCAGCCTGATTTTTCGCCGCAATCAAACAGCGAAGAGTGGTCTGCGGACACCTGCCTTTTTTCGTTTTCGGGTCCGAGAGTGGTGTCGCCAGTGCTGGCGAAGGTCGTGAGGGAAGTTATGGCAACTTATTATATCGTCGCTGCGGACGCGCCGGCCGGGCAAGATTCAGGCAATGTGAACGGCTTTCCTCAGATACGAGCGTCAGCGTCGATCATCGCCCAACCCGGTGATGTTTTCATCGTCGATGCGGGCCTGAAGGGTGGCTTCACTTTCAATGCGGCCAATCCTGCCATCACGACACCCATTACACTGCAGTTCAACGACTCCAACACCGGTATTTCCAGCACATCTGCCAATGGGGCGGTCGTCGGCTTCACCTCGGGCATCAGTGCGACCATTCAATACGCCGCCAATGTCGATGCGGACATCTTTTCGATCAACGGCTCGCTGACGCGCGGGCTGATCGTCGACATTGCCGACGGTGCCAAGGTGGGCTTCATCACCTCGTCCAGCTTTACCGACACCATCACGGCAGGCGATGGCGTCACCTTCAACGGCATAAACACCATCGCCTCCACCAATGCGACGGTCACGGTTGGCGACGGCGTCATTTTCCGCAACGGTGTCTTCATGTCGGGGGACTTCTCGACCCAGACGCTGGTCACGGGGGTGAATGCGACCTTCTTTGGCGACATCGAAATGTCCGCCCCTAATGCGGTCTATACGCTTGACCTCGGGGCGAACAGCACGGTCACCGACAATCTCAATATGGGTGGCAGCGGGATCGAGTCCTACGTCAAGATCGGCGACGGCAGTGTCATCGGCACCACCGGGGCCGGTAACCTGAACCTCGGCGGCAGCGGCACCGTCACCACTGATGCCCCCTATGTGCTCGAGATCGGAAGCAATGTCTCCATCAAGGGCGACATCGCGATGGCGGGCAGCAATATCAATGCCACCATCACGCTTGGCACCAACTCCACCGTTGGCTCGGACGGGTCCGGGGCGATGTATCTGGGTGGCAGTTCCGGCACCTATTGTATCGCGCTTCTGGACGGCAGCACAATCAACGGCCCGCTTGGAACATCCGGGGCGAACAACGGTTATTACATCCGCGGCGGCGACAATGTTACCATCCGCGGTGACATCTGGCTGGGTGGCGCGAACAACACCACTTCTGTGATGTTCGGTGACAATTTCACCATGACGGGGAATTGGCTGGGGTCCGATACCAGCCTTGAGTTCATCCAGATCGGCAACAACTGGACCATAGGCGGTGACATTGGCCTGCTTGGCGGAAATGACAACCTGTTCATGGGCTTTCCGGCCGCGCAGAACAGCCTGATCGACGGCGGCGGTGGCTCTGACGGGATTTCGGTCGCGCCGCCAGCGATCAACGCGGCGGGCTTCATCACGACGGCAACCGCTGCCGGTTGGCGCGCGAATGCCGATGGAAGCTGGAGCCCGACCGCTGCTGGCCAGCCCCTGACCTTCAACGGCGTCACCTGGCGGAATTTCGATCGCGCTGCCGATCCGACGGTCAATCCCGACTGCTCGTTCTGCACCAATTTCGCCGCCCCGCCGGATGGCGTGGTCGATGGTGAAAACACCGACGAAGTCATGCTGGTCGGCTACAACGATGCCAATGCGCCCACCGATGGCGGTGGCGATCAGATCACCAGCGGGTCAGATTCCGTAAGGGGAAATGGTGGCAACGACACCATCGACGCGGGCGCGGGCAATGACACGGTCGATGGCGGCTCGGACAATGACAGCATCGCGGGGGGCGCGGGCAACGACAGCTTGATCGGTGGAACCGGTAATGACACGCTCGACGGTGGCGCCGAAAATGACATGCTGGACGGCGGCGCCGGGGATGACAGCCTGATTGGCGGTGCGGGCCAAGACACGCTCATCGGGGGCGACGGCAACGACATCCTGTCGGGTGGCGACGGGAACGACCTGTTCTTCGGCGGCGACGGTATTGACAGCCTTATCGGCGGAGCGGGCGATGACACGCTGGATGGCGGCGCGGGCAGCGATACCCTGCTGGGCGGGGCGGGCAATGACAGCCTGATCGGCGGCGATGGCGACGATGACATGCTCCTTGGTGCGGGGGATATTGGCCAGGGCGGGTCCGGGGATGATGAGTTCCGGGTGGACCGGACCTTGCCGGGGACCGCTGGCATCACCGTCATTGGTGGCGAGACGGGTGAGGATCTGACCGATACCGTCAATGGCGGCACGGGTGATGTGCTCGACCTGCGGGGCCTGGGGCCGGTCTCGGTGGTCTACACCAACCCCGATCCGCTGACCGGACGGTCCGAGGCGGGGACCGCGACCTATCTCAACAGCCTTGGCCAGCCGGTGACGCTGCAGTTCTCTCAGATCGAAACGGTGCTGCGCGATGGCGATGGCGTCGTAGATGGCACGGCTGCGGGCGATCTGATGACACCGACATCGGGCGCTGGCGGAACGCCTTACACGGATTTGCAGGGTGACCAGATCGACGGCTCCGATGGGCTGAATGACACGGTTCAGGCCGGGTCCGGCAATGACACAGTCGATGCGGGTCAGGGCGATGACAGCGTGGAAGGGGGCGTAGGGTCGGACTCCATCCTCGGCAACGCCGGGAATGACACGCTTTTGGGCAACGAAGGTGATGACAGCCTGTCTGGTGATGCGGGGAATGACTCGCTGGTTGGCGGCGAGGGTTCTGACACGCTTGTTGGCGGCGTTGGTGCGGATACGTTGGCTGGCGGGGCTGGGGATGATGATATTGGTTTAAGTGGTGCCGATGTTGTTTCGGGCGGGTCGGGGGATGACGTGTTTTCCCTCGACCCCACCGATTCCGCAGCGGACATCGCGGCGAGCATCGACGGCGGCCTTGACGGGTTGTCGGGATCGCCGGAGGACGCCTCGAACGGCGATGCGGGGGATGTGCTGGACCTGTCGGGTCTGACGGCGCCGCAGACGGTGGTGTACGGCGCGAACCCGGAGAGCGGCACGGTCAATGGTCTGGACGCCGATGCAGGCGTGGACCTGACGTTTGCGGAGATTGAGCGGGTTCTGACCGGCACGGGCGCTGATACGGTGAACGGTGGCGCGGCGACGGGTCCGATCAACCTCGACACCGGGGCGGGCAATGACAGCATCACTGGCGGTGCGGGCAATGACACGGTCGCGGCCGGGGATGGCAATGATGTGTTCGCAGGCGGCGCGGGCGATGACAGCCTGAACGCGGGCGCGGGCGATGACACGGTCGATGGCGGCACCGGGAATGACTCGGTGGTCGCCGGGTCCGGCAATGACTCGGTCAGCGGCGGCGATGGCGCGGACACGCTGGCGGGGGGCGACGGCGCCGACACGCTGGCGGGGGGCCTTGGCAATGACAGCCTGAGTGGCGGGGCGGAGGCCGACAGCCTGTCGGGCAATGAGGGCAATGACACGCTGGACGGCGGCACAGGCGATGACCGTCTGGACGGCGGGGCCAATGACGATGCGCTGACCGGCGGTGAGGGCAATGACGCGCTCTCGGGCGGCGATGGCGCGGACACGCTGGCGGGCGATGCCGGGGCGGATACGCTCGATGGCGGCGCGGGCGATGACAGCTTGGGCGGTGGCGCGGGCGCGGACAGCCTGAGTGGCGGGGATGGCACGGATACGCTCTCG
>CALRPK020000157.1:0-5392 GCA_943370015.1 Paracoccus haematequi | reverse complement strand
AGCCACAACGCCTCACGCCAGACCGCCTCAAGGAAGCGGTCTGCGATATGGGCGTCGATTTCCTTGCGGACGTGCAGGGGGAACATGCCGATTTCGCGCAGGGTTTCCTTGGCAGCCTCAATCAGCGCGGGGTCGGATTTCGGCGAGGGGACGATTTCCGCCAAGGGCAGCAGGTAGACCGGATTGAACGGATGGGCGACGAAGATGGTCGCCGGGTTCGCGGCATTCTGTTGCAGTTCTGACGGTTTGAAACCGCTGGTGGAGGAGCCGATCGGCGTATCGGGGGCCACCTGTTGGATCTGCGCGAAAACGCGGTGTTTCAGATCCAGCCGTTCAGAAACCGACTCTTGGATGTAATCGGCGCCTTCGACCGCCTCGGTGATCGTTCCGGCAAAGGTGATCGTGCCTTCGGGTGGCATCGGACCATCCGACAGCGACGGCAGGGCGCGGCGGGCATTGGCCAGCACTTCGCCCACTTTGCGCGGGGCTTCCGGGTCCGGGTCAAAGACCGACACAGTCCAGCCGTTCAACAAGAACCGCGCGGCCCAACCGCCACCGATCACCCCACCGCCAATGATTGCCGCCTTGCGCGTCATCCGAACACTCCTGTCATCCATCCCAGCAGCATCAGGACAAACACCGCCCCCGCCGCGATCCATTCTATCCGTGGCAGCGGCCTTTGGCCTTGGCCGCTGCCCCTGTCCTGTTCGCCGTCCCGCAGACCGGCGGGTTTGCCGCCCTGTCCCGCCCGCCGCCGCCCTTCGGCGGAAATCGAGACGGTGGTTCCGTAGATCGGCACCTGTGGCGGGGCGTGGGGGCTGGGCGTGGCCATCCCTGCCCGTTCCAAAAGCGCCTCACCCGTCACTTCGCCGCGCCTGAGCGCCTGCACCTCGGCCTCGGACACCCGCAACTCTCCGCCGCTGACCAGAAGCCTCAGCAGAAACCCGGCATCCGTGGCCACCACCGCCCAACCGCGCCCCTGGGGCAAGGCTTGGACGGAGTGCGGGCCCGGCGTCGGGGCGGTGGGGGTGATGCGTTCCATGACTTGGCCCTTTCCCCTGCCGCCCCGTCTTGGGGCAGCGATTACCGTGGCAACGGCGGGCGCTTTTCAAGTTTAAGCTTGGCGCGCACTTCTGCAGGCGTGATCACCCGCGCGCCCATGCTTTCGATGATGGTTGCCGCGCGTTCCACCAATTGCGCATTGGTGGCGAGCACGCCCTTTTCCAGCCAAAGGTTGTCCTCGAGCCCCACCCGCACATTGCCCCCGGCCAAGACGGCAGCAGCGACATAGGCCATCTGGTTGCGCCCGATGGAAAAGGCCGAATAGTGCCAGCCTTGCGGCACGTTATTGACCATCGCCATGAAGGTGTTCAGGTCATCGGGCGCCCCCCACGGCACGCCCATGCAGAGCTGCACCAGCACCGGATCGGGGATCGCGCCTTCCTTGACCAGCTCCTTGGCCAGCCACAGATGGCCGGTGTCAAAAGCCTCAATCTCGATCCGCACGCCCGCCGCCGTCATGCGCCGCGCCATGTCGCGCAACAGGCCGGGGGTGTTGACCATCACATAGTCGGCCTCGTTGAAGTTCATCGTGCCGCAGTCGAGGGTGCAAATCTCGGGGCGGCAGTCCACCACATGCGCCACACGTTCCGTGGCGCCTGCCATGTCAGAGCGTGGGCCCATGCGGCCCATATCCTCGGTCCCTTCAAAGTAGATGTCGCCACCCATCCCCGCCGTCAGGTTCAAGACCACATCGGTCTCGCTGTCGCGGATGCGTTCGGTGACCTCGCGGTACAGCGCGGGATCACGCGACGGCTTGCCGGTTTCGGGATCGCGCACATGGCAATGCACCACCGCCGCCCCGGCCTTGGCCGCCGCAATCGCGCTGTCGGCGATTTGCTGCGGGCTGCGCGGCACATGCGGGCTGCGGTCCTGCGTGCCACCCGATCCGGTGACGGCACAGGTGATGAAAACCTCACGGTTCATGGCCAAAGGCATCGGCCGATCCTCCCTTTATCTTTGGCCGCCAGACTGGCGCAGCTTGCGGCGGCTTGCGTGACGATTTACGAAATATCCATGACGCAAATCGAAACGATCTTTGCCCCATCCGCTGATCCCCTGACCATCGCGGTGCTGGTGCTGCCGCAATCGTCGATCCTTGAGGTGGCTTCAGTGCTGGACCCGATGCGCGCGGCGAACCGGCACTTGGGCAAAGACGCCTATCGCTGGCGCGTCGTGTCGCCCGATGGGGGGGCGGTGCCGCTGACCTGTGGGATCGAACTGCCTTCAACGGGCGCGTTGCAGGCGGCTGAGGGGGCGGATGCGCTGATCGTCATCGTGGGCTATCGGCAATCCGAGGTGACCACAAAACCCCTGCTGCGCGATCTGCGCCGCATGGCTCCGCGCTTTCGGCTGATCGCCGGGGTGGATTCGGGCGGCTGGGTGCTGGCGCGGGCGGGCCTGTTGGACGGCCACCGCGCCACCGTGCATTGGGAGGATCTTGAGGATTTCGCTGCCGCCCATCCACAGGTGGATACCATTCCAGACCGCTGGGTGATTGACCGCACCCGCGCCACGGCAGGCGGTGCCGCCCCCGCGCATGACCTGATGCTGCATCTGATCGCGCGCCGCCACGGCGCACCCCTCGCCCGACAAGTGGCGCAAAGTTTTCTGACCACCACCCGCGACGGGCATGAACCCCAGATCGCCCCACCCAGCCGCGACCCACGCCTTGACCCTCGCGTGGCCGAGGCTGTCGCACGGATGGAGGCGCGGTTGGATACGCCCGAACCCGCCGCCGCTATCGCACGCGCCGTGGGTCTGTCGCCGCGCCGGATGGAGATGCTGTTTCGCGCGGCACTTGGCCTGACCCCCGCCGCGTATGGCCTGTCCTTGCGCTTGCAGGCGGCGCGGCGGATGGTCACCGATACGCGGCATCCTTTGGCCGAGATTGCCTTGCGGACGGGGTTTTCATCGCAAAGCGCGCTGTCCCGCGCGTTCCGGCAGCATTTCGGGACGCCACCAAGTGCGTTGCGCGGGCACTAGGCGTCAGCCGCCCTTCACCCGCTGGATCAGGTAAATCTCATTCTCTGGCTTCACCGCCAGATTGCGCCCGCCCGCCGTCACCTCACCATCAATCACGACCGAGACTCCGGCTTTGATGAACGGCTCCAGCCCCGGATGGGCAGCAATCATGGCGTCGAACATCTGGCCTACGGTGGCGGCTTGAACCGTCACCGCCTCTGCGCCGCCAGCAAGGCGGCGCAGACCGGACCAGAGGTGGACCTTGATCACTTGTTTGCCTTGATCGCCGCCAGAACTTTCGGCGGCGACAAAGGCAAGGTCCGCAACCGCGCGCCGGATGCAGCCGCCACGGCGTTCGCCACAGCAGCAAGCGGCGGCGCAATGCCGGTTTCACCCACACCGCGCACGCCGTAAGGGTGGCCCGGATTGGGAACCTCGACAATCACGGTGTCGATCATCGGCAGGTCAGAGGCCACCGGGATGCGGTAATCAAGGAACATCGGGTTCTGCAAACGCCCGTCCGCGCCGTAGATGTATTCCTCGTTCAGCGCCCAGCCGATGCCTTGCGCCGCCCCACCCTGATACTGCCCTTCGACATAGGCCGGATGGATCGCGCGGCCTGCATCCTGCACCACCAGATAGCGCAGCACGGTGGATTTGCCGGTTTCGGGATCGACCTCAACATCGACCACATGCACGCCAAAGCTAGCCCCGACACCGCCCGGAACGGATTCGTGGTGGCCCGAGATCGGCCCCCCGGTTCCACCCATCTTGGCACCGATTTCGCCGATGGTCAGGGGCGGGAACTTGCCCGCGTTTTCGCCAGCGGGACGCGCAGCCCCGTCGACCCATTCCACTGCCTCAGGGTCAATCCCCCATTCGGCGGCAGCACGGGCGCACATTTGCTTGATGGCGCTTTCCGCAGCCTCAACCGCCGCTTTGCCGCTTGCAAAGGTGGCGCGGCTGCCGTGGGTGGGTTCGTTCACACCCAAAGACCCGGTTTCTACCACGTTGACGCGAACCGCTTCATATTCGATGCCCAGCGTTTCCGCGACCATCAGTGCAATCGACGCGCGGCTGCCGCCGATGTCGGGCGTGCCGACCGAAACGCCGACCGTGCCATCCTCACCAATCTGCAACGAGACCGAGGTTTCGCCGCCGTGGTTGAACCAGAAGCCCGCCGCCACGCCGCGCCCTTGGTTGGGGCCAAGCGGCGCAGACAGGTTCGGGTGGGCGATCGTGGCCTCAAGCGTCTCGACCAGACCGATGCGGTTATAGGTCGGCCCGTAGCTGGATTTCGACCCCTCTTTCGCGGCGTTCTTCAGACGCACCTGAAGCGGGTCGAGCGACAGCTCACGACACATCTCATCCAGCAGGCTTTCCACGGCAAAGGCCGCCATCGGCGATCCGGGCGCGCGGTAAGCAGCGGCTTTCGGACGGTTGGCCAGAACCTCATAGCCTTCGTGCATCAGGTTGGGGACGTCATAGCAGGCGAATGCACAAGGCAGCGCCTCGGCAATCGGCGACATGCCAAAGAAGGCCCCGCCCTGCATGCGGAAATTGACCTTCCCCGCCGTGATGGTGCCGTCCTTTTTCATCCCGATCTTGACGTCCATCGAGGCCGAGGCCGTCGGCCCCGTCGCCCGCAGCACCTCGGCACGGCTCATCACCAGCTTGACCGGACGCCCGCCCGCCTTGCGCGACAGCGCCAGCGCCAAGGGTTCCATGAAGATCGTCGTCTTGCCACCAAACCCGCCGCCGATTTCCGACGGGGTCACGCGCAGATTGGCAGCCTCGATCCCCAGCACAGCCGCGCACATGCGGCGGATATACCAGTGCCCTTGGGTGCACACCCACATCTCGCCACGCCCATCTGCGCCCAACTGCCCAAGGCAGGCGTGGGGTTCGATATAGCCCTGATGGGTCGCCTCAGTCTTGTAGGTGCCTTCACGGATCAGATCGGCGGCGGCAAAGCCTGCCTCAAGATCGCCATGGCCAAAGTCGATGTAGCGCACCACATTGGGGTGCATGCCTTCGGGCACGGAATGGTCCGCATTGCCCGCCCGGATCACCGGCGCGCCGGGGGCCATGGCGGCATCGACGTCGGTGACATGGGGCAGAACCTCATACTCCACCTCAATCAGCCGCGCCGCATCCTGCGCCACCAAGGCCGAGGTTGCAGCAACCGCCGCAACCGCATGCCCGTCATACAGCGCCACGTCCCCTGCGATGGTGTTTTCCTGCAGGTTCCAATCTTCGCCCGTCAGCCCGGTCGGGAAATCGGCGCGGGTGATGACGGCCTTGACGCCCTCAAGCGCCAGCGCACGCGAGGCGTCGATGCGCTTGATCCGCGCATGGGCATAGGGAG
>CALRPK020000156.1:0-5411 GCA_943370015.1 Paracoccus haematequi | reverse complement strand
GCCCAATCCGGCCAGCCCTCACGCGCCAACAAGGGCCCGTCGATCCATTCCGGCAAGACCGGCGCGCGGGTCAGCGTGGCCGCCACGGCCTTGGCCACCTGCTTTTGCGTGATGCCGGCCGTCAGGGGATAGACCGGCTCAAAGGGCGGCAAGTCCCCCGCCTCCTCCACCCGCAGAACATGATCGGGATGGACCATCTGGGCGATGCCGTCGAAGAGTTCGACCTTGCCCGAGATCAACCGCCGCTGTCCTGTCGGCAAGAGTTTGGTCAGGTAATCGCCGCGCGCGTGAAAGAACACCAGTTGGAATTCTAGCAAGGAATCCCGCACGTTGATGCGGTAGGGCTTGCCCTTGGTGCGGGGCGGCATGTGGTTTGCCACCTCTACCTCCACCGTCACGGTGCAGGGCGGCACCACGTCGCGGACCGAGGCTTTGCGCGCCCGATCCACCCCGGAATGGGGCAAGAGGAACAGCAAATCCTTGGGCTTTTCCACGCCAAGCGAGGGGAACAACTTGGCCAGTTTCGGCCCCACGCCCTCGAGCGTTTCCAATTCGGCAAACAGCGGGAAAAGCTCAGGCGGACGCGACATCAGGCGCCCGAAATCAGCGCGAGCCAAGCGTCTTCGTCGATCATCTTGACCCCCAGCCGTTCGGCATCCTTGGCCTTGGACCCCGCCCCCGGCCCTGCCACCAGCAGATCCGTCTTGGCGCTGACCGATCCGGCGACCTTGGCCCCCAGCGATTCCGCCCGCGCCTTAGCCTCGGCCCGCGTCATTTTCTCTAGCGTGCCGGTGAAGACGACCGTCATCCCGGCGACGGGGCTAGAGGTCGCGCGCGCTTCGGGCGGCAGGACGGTAAGATGCGCGATCAAGCGGTTGATCGAGGCGCGCTCTTCGGGGTTCGCCAAAGCATCCGACAGCGACAGTGCCAGAACCGGACCGATACCGTCGCCGGTGATCAACTCCTGCCACGCGGCAGTGGCCTCAGGCGGCACGGCCAGCGCGACGATGGCGGCATCGCGCGCCTCTTTCACCTTGGGGCGGCGGTTTTCCTGCGCGGCGCGGGCGCGTTCCTCCGCCTCCGCCTCATCCGCCGCGCGATGGGCGAGCGCTGCGGGGCGCGACAGGTCCACCGCGGCAGCCAGCGCATCCCAAGATTGGTAATGCCGCGCAAGGTCTTGCGCCGCGACTTCGCCGACGTGCCGCAGGCCAAGCGCGAAGATCAACCGCGCCAGCGGGATACGGCGCTTGTCGTCAATCGCGGCCCAAAGGTTGGTGACAGAACGTTCCCCGAACCCATCACGATTTTTCAACTTTTGCAGTCGGTTATCCGCGTCTCTTGAAGCAAGGGTGAAGATATCCGCGGGTTCGCGCACAGGCAGCAGATCATCGGCAAAGAACATCTCAATCTGTTTCGCCCCCAGACCTTCGATGTCAAAGGCCGCGCGGCTGACGAAATGCTTCAACCGCTCCACCGCCTGCGCCGGGCAGATCAGACCGCCGGTGCAGCGGCGGACCGAGTCGCCCTCTTCCCGCACCGCAGGGCTGCCGCATTCGGGGCAGAGGTGCGGGAAGGTGTAGGGAACGGCCTCAACCGGCCGCTGCGACAGGTCCAGATCGGCGATCTTCGGGATCACATCCCCGGCGCGGTAGACCTGCACCCAATCGCCCACGCGGATATCCTTGCCGTCGCGGATCGGCTCGCCCTTGGAATCGCGCCCGGCGATGTAATCCTCATTGTGCAGGGTGGCGTTTGAGACGACCACGCCTCCGACGGTCACAGGCTGCAACCGCGCCACGGGCGAGATCGCCCCCGTCCGGCCCACCTGAATGTCGATGGCGAGCAGTCGCGTCCAGGCCAGTTCTGCCAGGAATTTATGCGCAATCGCCCAACGCGGCGTGGCCGACCGAAACCCAAGGCGGCCTTGCAGCGACAGATCATCCACCTTGTAGACCACACCGTCGATGTCATAGCCCAAGGTCGCGCGCTGCGCCTCGATCCCCTTGTAATGCGCCAGCATCTCTGCCGGCCTGTGGCAAAGCCGCGTCAAGGGGTTGGTCTGAAAGCCCAATTCCGCCAAGCGCCGGATGGCACCCGACTGCGTTTCGGCCAGCGGTTCGGACAAGGCCCCCCAAGCATAGGCAAAGAAGCGCAAGGGCCGCGCGGCGGTGATGCTGGCGTCAAGCTGGCGCAGACTACCTGCCGCCGCATTGCGCGGATTGGCAAAGGTCTTGCCCCCCGCCGCCGCCTGCCGCGCGTTCAGGGCGGCGAAATCGGCGTGGGACATGTAAACCTCGCCCCGCACCTCCAGCAGTTTGGGCGCCCCCGTCAGGCGCTGCGGGATATCGGCGATGGTGCGGGCGTTGTCGGTGACATTCTCACCGGTTTCGCCATCGCCGCGCGTCGCGGCCTGCACCAGAATGCCATCTTCATAGCGCAAGGACAGCGAGAGGCCGTCAATCTTGGGCTCCGCCGTATAGGCCAACGGGGTGGAAAGGTTCAGATAAGACCGCACCCGCGCATCGAAATCGGCGACATCGCCATCCTCGAATGCATTTTCCAGCGACAGCATCCGCACAACGTGTCGGACCTTGCCAAAACCTTCGGCCAGAACCGCGCCCACCTGATCCGACGGGCTATCCCCGCGTTTCAGCAAGGGAAATTGCGATTCGATGGCCGCGTTGCGCCGTTTCAGCGCGTCATACTCTGCATCCGACAATTTCGGCGCGTCCAGCGTGTGATAGGCGACATTGGCCGCCGTCAACATCGCGGCAAGACGGGCGAGTTCATCGCGCGCCTCAACCTCGGTCAACTGGTCGATGCTTTTGTCCGCCGTGCTGTCCGCTGTCATGCCACCCTCCCGGTCCGCCCCAAGGTTTAGGGGCGGCGTGGGGTATCGTCCAGAAGGGAAAGGCACAAAGCGCCACCGCAAAGGGTGGAACTGCCCGCCGTCAGCCTGCCGCCGCGATGGACACCCGGCGCAGCGCCATTTCCGGTACCGGATCGCGCATCACATAGCCCCGGCCCCAGACGGTTTCGATGTAATTGTCGCCCCCCGTCGCCTCTGCCATCTTCTTGCGCAGTTTGCAGATGAAAACGTCGATGATTTTCAACTCGGGTTCATCCATGCCGCCGTAGAGATGGTTCAGGAACATCTCTTTCGTCAAGGTTGTGCCCTTGCGCAGGGAAAGCAGTTCTAGGATCTGATATTCCTTGCCGGTCAGGTGGATGGTCTTGCCATTCGCCTCAACCGTCTTGGCGTCCAGATTGACCGCGACGGCCCCGGTGCGAATGATCGACTGGGCATGGCCTTTGGACCGGCGGATGATGGCATGGATGCGGGCGATCAGCTCTTCACGGTGGAAGGGCTTGGTCATGTAATCATCCGCACCAAAGCCGAAGCCCCTGATCTTATTGTCGGTATCGTCAGACCCGGACAGAATCAGGATGGGCGTGTCGATCTTGGCCAGCCGCAACTGGCGCAGGACTTCATGCCCGCTCATGTCCGGCAGGTTCAGGTCCAGAAGAATCAGATCATAGTCGTAAAGTTTCGCCAAATCGACGCCGTCTTCGCCCAAATCGGTGCAATAGACGTTCAGGTTGGCATGGGTCAGCATCAATTCGATGCTGCGCGAGGTGGCGGGGTCGTCCTCAACCAGAAGGATACGCATTCACAACTCTCCTCGGGAACAGCGGTCATCTTTTGCCACTGTGCCGGACACTCGTTAAACGAAGGTTAGCATGCCACAAAACTTCGCCAGTTCAAATCAACTTTGCCGATAGGTTTTCAGTTTCGTCACGCGCAACCCGGCCTCTCCATGGTCGGCGATGGCCTTGCACCAGAGCGAAAACTCTTCGTCCGACAGGCCATAGCGTTTGACCGCCTCTTCCTGCGACAAAAGGCCGTGGGCCACCGCGCGCACCACCAGGGCCTTGCGCCGGGCAATCCAGCGCGTGGTATCGGGCGGTGGCAAATCTGCCCGCGACAGTATCGTTCCATCCGGCAAGGTCACATGCCGGGGTCCATCCACCTTTTTCAGGAACATCGCCTTCTTCACCTGTCCAGTCCCGGCAGGGTCGCCCCCGCGTTGCCAATTGGGGCGAAGCGTGGCGCAGCAGGATTAAGCAAGCGTGAAGAGCAGGGCTTGTGACTGCGTGGCATTTTCCTATATTCCGACCCATTCCGTCAGACTTGCCGCAAACCGTTTTGGCGCAGCCCGTTGCGCCCCGTTGGAAAGCCCATCCCATGGCCCTTGACCAGCCGCTGAACTCGCTTGGCCTGCCCAAGCCGCCCGCTGAGACGCGGGTTGTCGTTGCCATGTCGGGCGGGGTTGATTCCTCGGTCGTGGCGGCGGTGCTGAAGGATGAGGGTTATGACGTCGTGGGCGTCACCTTGCAGCTTTATGACCATGGCGCGGCGCTGGCCAAAAAGGGCGCCTGCTGTGCGGGGCGCGACATCCATGACGCGCGGCGGGTGGCGGAAACCATGGGATTTCCGCATTACGTGCTGGATTACGAGAACACCTTCCGTGAGGCGGTGATCGAGGAATTCGCCGATGCCTATCTGGCGGGGGCGACGCCAGTGCCCTGCATCCGCTGCAATGAGCGGGTGAAGTTCAAGGATCTTTTGGCCACGGCCAAGGATCTTGAGGCGGATTGCATGGCCACAGGGCATTATATCCAGCGCAAGCTCGGCGGTTTGGGGCCAGAGCTGCATCAGGCAGCGGACCCGAACCGCGATCAAAGCTATTTCCTGTTTTCCACCACGGCGGAGCAACTGTCTTACCTGCGCTTTCCTTTGGGGCACCTTGCGTCCAAGGCGGAAACCCGGGCCTTGGCGGCACGCTATGGGTTGGGCGTTGCGGACAAGCCCGACAGTCAGGACATCTGCTTTGTCCCGAACGGCGACTATGCGGCGGTGATCGAAAAGCTGCGCCCCGGTGCGGCAGACCCCGGTGAGATCGTGGATATGGCAGGCCGCGTCTTGGGCACCCATCGCGGCGTGATCCATTACACCATCGGCCAGCGCAAGGGGCTGGGCATCGGGGGCTTGGGTGATCCGGTCTATGTGGTGCGGTTGGACCCGGTAAGCCGCCAAGTGGTGGTGGGGTCGAAAGAGGCGCTTTCCACGCGCGTTGTGCCCTTGCGTGAGGTGAACTGGCTGGGGGATGAACCCTTTGACAGCCGCGCGGAGTGGCATCTGGAGGTCAAGGTCCGCTCCACCCGTCCCCCGCGCCCTGCGGTGATCCGGCCCTTGAGTGCGACGGAGGCTGAGGTGGAACTGCTCTCGCCCGAGGATGGGGTGAGTGCTGGGCAGGCTTGTGTCTTCTATGCGCCCGAGGGTGGGCGGATTTTCGGGGGCGGCTGGATCTGGAAGGGTCGCGCCGGGTGAACGGACAGAAGCGGGGGGG
>CALRPK020000155.1:0-5414 GCA_943370015.1 Paracoccus haematequi | reverse complement strand
CAGCGCCGCGATCAGGGCAAGGCGGCACAGCGTGGCGCGGGACTGGAGGGGCAAGACAACCTCCGGTTAAAGATTATTGCGACTATCGCAACCTTCGGAACCCGGTGCAATGCACAGGGTTGCGCGCAAAGGCGGCGCAGGCGGAAATCAGGTGCGACTGAAACAGGCCGTGAGTGAAACAGGCTATTGCGCCGCGATGTCGCTGCGGGTGGGGCTGAGCAGGCCTTCGCTGACAAAAGACAGCGCCAAGGCCGCCGCGCCATGCGCCCACAACAGATCGCCCCAAGCGTGGATTTCGATAGGCGGGCGGGGGCGACCGGTCTGGATGGCCAGATTTTCCATCTCGGCCAGCGTTTCTTGGGCGTAAAGGTAATCGTAGCGCATCCGCTCGCCCGATAGGATGATCAGCGCGGGATCGAAGAGGTTGATCACATTGGACAATCCGACCGCCAGATAGCGCCCGGCCCGCCGAAAGATCGACCGCGCGGCGGTGTTTCCCGCCTTGGCGTGATCATAAAGGCTTTCGAGCAGGACGCTGATGGATTGCCCTTCGCGGTGGGTCCAGTTCAGGGCGGTGGTCGCCTCGCGCGCAAGGGCGTAGTCGGCGATATAGGCCTCAAGGCAGCCGCGTTGACCGCAGCGGCAGAGCGCGCCGTCGAGTTGCACCTTGGTATGGCCAAGCTCCATCCCCAACCCCTGCGCGCCGCGATAGATCCGGTGGTTGATGACATAGCCCATGCCGACACCGTGTTCGATGGTGACCACGGCAAAATCGGCCAGCCTGCGCCCGGCGCCGAACCACAATTCGGCCAGCGTCACAAGGTTGGCGTCATTGTCGATGGTGACGGGCAGCCCCACCCGCGCCTGTGCGGCGGCGGCCAGCGGCACCGCCCGGTCAATCAGAACCGATGACCACATCACCTTGCCCGAGGCGGTATCGACAAACCCCGGCACACCGATGCCCACGGCAGAGAGGTCAGAGCGCGCGATGCCCGCCTTGGCGCAGACACGGTTCAGCAGGGTTTCCACGGCATCCAGAAGTTCCGATGTGTTCATCGGCCCGGGACGGCGCGGCACCACGTCATCGGCGATCAGATTGCCCGCGAAATCGACGATCACGCAGGTATGCTCGCGGTCCGACAGTTTCATGCCTGCCACGCGATGCGCCTGCGCGCGCACACCAAGCAGGACGGCGGGTCGACCCCGGCCCTGATCCGCTTCGCGCGGGGCGGCGACTTCCTCGATCAACCCGGCTTCGATCAGTTCGGATGTCAGGGTGGTTACGCTGGCGGGGCTGACGCCCAGATCCTTGGACACCTGCACGCGCGAAATCAGCCCGGCAGAGCGCACCCGTTCAAACACCTGCTGCCGCAAGGGGCGCAGCGTGTCCGACAACGGGGGAATCAGTGGCCCGCAGCCCTGCCGTCCGTCCGTCCCGATCTCGGCGCTGTGCTGCCGCAACATTCCTTCGGTCTCCGAATAAATAGCCGGGTTTTTCAAACGGCTGAGGCGGTGTCTTGACCAAGTCCTGCCATGTTTATGCCGCAATGCAGCGCATACTTGCATCGTTTACGGGCAGAGTCAGCTTCCCAAAACAAATTTATTTTGACAACTGAAATTATTCGCGGCATTTTTCGCCGCGTACCGACGAATCTGTCGGACCGGTCATGCATTGGCCGCATCTTGGGAGGATAACAATGCGCAACGCACTTCTCGCCGCCATCGTGGCGGTCACCGGCTTTTCGTCGGCGGCACTTGCAGAAGGCAAAGTCATCGGCGTGTCCTGGGCCCAGTTCCAGGAAGAGCGCTGGAAGATCGACGAAGCGGCGATGAAGGCCGCCATCGAAGCGGCTGGCAACACCTATGTCTCGGCTGACGCCCAGTCGTCGGCTGAAAAGCAGCTGTCGGACATCGACGCGCTGATCGCACAGGGCGTGGACGCCTTGGTCATCAACGCTTGGGACAAAGACGCCATCGGGCCGGCCATCGAAAAAGCCGCTGCCGAAGGTATCCCGGTCGTCGGCTATGACCGTCTGATCGAAGATGACCGCACCTTCTACCTGACCTTCGACAACGTTGGCGTCGGCCGCATCATCGCGGAATCGGTGTTCGCTGTTGCTCCGAAGGGCAACTACGCGATCATCAAGGGTGACCCGGGTGACCCGAACGTTGGCTTCCTGCGTCAGGGCATGGAAGAAGTCATCGGTGCTGCTGTTGCCTCGGGCGACATCAAGATCGTTGGCGAAGCGAACTCGGACGGCTGGAAGCCCGAGAACGCCCAGAAGAACATGGAACAGATCCTGACCGCCAACAACAACGCCGTTGACGCCGTTCTGTCGCAGAACGACGGCATGGCTGGTGGCGCTGCTGCCGCGCTGGCTGCACAGGGCCTGAACGTTCCGCTGGGTGGTCAGGACGGCGACCTCGCCGCGATCAACCGTGTGGCCCGTGGCACCCAGACCGTTTCGGTTTGGAAAGACGCGCGTCAACTGGGCAAGGCCGCTGGCGAAATCGCCTCGGCTCTGGCTGACGGGGCAGCTCTGGACTCCGTCGCTGGTGCGGTGAAGTTCTCGGGCGGTGAGAAGGGCGTTGAAATGAACGCAATCCTTCTGAACCCGACCGCGATCACCAAAGACACGCTGAACCTGGCGATCGACGCTGGTCACATCACCAAAGAAGCCGCCTGCGAAGGCGCGCTGCCCGACGTCGCTGCTTGCCAGTGATCTAGGCTAACGAACCGGCGCCGCCTGCTGAAAGGCGGCGCCGGACTTTTTTCCGGGCGGGTCGCAGCGTGTCCCCAGGGGGCATGGCAAGCGCGCAAATGGCGCGCGGTTTTCGCACAGCCCGATCCCTCTCTCATGTTGGATGAGGACATGACCGATAAACCCCAATCACCGACTGCCCCGAACCCCGGCGAAAGCGGCTTTGCCCGTTTCCTGCGGGCGACAGAGATCGATCCGCGCCTGTTGGGCATGATCGGTGCGCTTTTGCTGATCTGGCTGAGCTTTGAGATTTATTCGACCGCCGTTCTGGGCCGTCCTTCGATGCTGTTTGGTGCATCGCAAGGAGAGGCGAACGGCTTTTTGACGCCGCGCAACATCTGGAACCTGTCGGTTCAGACCGCCTATATCGGCATCATGGCCACGGGCATGGTGCTGGTCATCATCACCCGCAACATTGACCTGTCGGTCGGGTCGATCATGGGCATGGTCGGCATGTATATGGGCCTGTTGCAGGTGGAATACCTGACGCCCGCGCTGGGTCTGGGCCATCCGTCGATCTGGATCATCACGGTGATCTTCGGCATCGCGATGGGTGCACTGATCGGCGCGCTGCAAGGCGGCATGATCGCCTATATGAACATCCCGTCTTTCATCGTTACGCTGGGCGGTTTGCTGGTCTGGCGCGGGGCGGCCTTCCTTGTGGCCGGGGGCAAGACCATTGCGCCGCTGGATGACAATTTCGCACTGATCGGGGGCGGCTCTTTCGGGGCGCTGGGTCAGACCGGAAGCTGGATTTTCGGCGGCATCGCCTGCATCGCGGTGATTTGGGCCATCATCAACGCCCGCAAATCGCGCACGACGCACGGTTTCCCGCTGCGCCCGGTCTGGGCCGAATGGTTCGTGGGTGGGGTGATCATCGCTGCGATCCTTGGGATCACAAAGATGGTGAACTCTTACATCTGGCCGCTGGGCAACATCCAGAAATACTACGCCGCCTTGGGCGAAGAGGTTCCGGCCTGCGCGCAAAAGGGTGGTGACATATACAGCGACGTCTGCGCCAGCTTTGGCCACGGCTATGCCTATCCGGTGCTGATCATGATCGTCGTGGCGATTGTCATGACGGTTCTGATGACGCGCACCCGCTTTGGCCGCTATGTCTTCGCCATCGGTGGCAACCCCGAAGCTGCGGCCCTGTCGGGCATCAACACCCGCGTGATGACGGTCAAGATTTTCACCCTGATGGGTGGTCTGGCGGGCATCGCGGCGGTGATCGGTGCGGCGCGTCAGAACTCTGCCACCAACGCGATGGGCAACCTTGACGAACTTTACGTCATCGCCGCTGCCGTGGTGGGCGGCACATCGCTGGCCGGGGGTGTGGGCACGATCTATGGCGCGATCATCGGTGCGCTGATCCTGACCTCGCTTCAGACCGGGATGGTGCTGATCGGGTTCGGCGACGGGTCGTACCAGCGCATCGTGATCGGCGTCGCGCTCGTCCTCGCCGTCTGGCTGGACATCGTTTACCGCAAACGCATCAAGTAAGGGGGAAAGAACCATGGTGGACAGAACCGGAACCCCGCTTGTCGAACTGCGGGACGTCTCGATCTCCTTCGGCGGGATCAAGGCCGTGGATCATGTGACGGTCGATCTTTACCCCGGCGAAGTGGTGGGCCTTTTGGGCCACAACGGGGCGGGCAAATCGACGCTGATCAAGTGCCTGTCGGGGGCCTATAAGGCCGATCAGGGTGAGATTTTGATCAACGGCCAGAAGGTTGAGATCAACAATCCCCGTGATGCCCGCAGCCAGAACATCGAGACGATCTATCAGACGCTTGCCTTGGCCGACAATCTGGACGCGGCCTCGAACCTGTTCCTCGGGCGTGAGTTGGTGAACAGCCTCGGCTTCGTCGATGAGACGAAGATGGAGGCTGAAACCCGCAAGATCATGGCGCGGCTGAACCCGAACTTCCGCAAGTTCAACGTGCCCGTCAGCGCCCTGTCTGGCGGTCAGCGCCAGTCGGTCGCCATTGCCCGCGCGGTCTATTTCAACGCGCGTATCCTGATCATGGATGAACCCACCGCCGCGCTTGGCCCGCATGAGACGCAGATGGTGGCGGAACTGATCCAAGAGCTGAAGCGTCAGGGTCTGGGGATTTTCCTGATCGAACATGACATTCACAACGTCATGAAACTGTGTGACCGTGCTTCGGTGATGAAGAACGGTCAGTTGGTCGGTACCGTCAACGTCGATGAAGTGACCGATGATGACATCCTGTCGATGATCATCCTTGGAAAGAAACCTGCAAAGGCCGCATGATGTATATCGGACTCGACCTCGGGACGTCCGGGCTGAAGGGCATCCTGATCGACGACAAACAGGGGGTGCTGGCAGAGGCCAGCGCCCCCCTTTCCGTTTCCCGCCCGCATGAGGGCTGGAGCGAGCAATCCCCCGCCGATTGGATTTCGGCGGCGGAGTCGGTGTTGCAGCAACTGTCTGCGCATGGCTTGGGCAAGGTGCGTGGCATCGGTCTTTCGGGCCATATGCACGGCGCGACGCTGCTGGACGCCAGCGATGAGGTGCTGCGCCCCTGCATCCTGTGGAACGACACCCGCAGCCATGAAGAAGCCGCCGAGTTGGACGGTGATCCGCTGTTCCGGCGGGTGACGGGCAATATCGTGTTTCCGGGCTTT
>CALRPK020000154.1:0-5429 GCA_943370015.1 Paracoccus haematequi | reverse complement strand
ATGCGGCGCAGCGGCGGGCGTTGTTCCTGTCTTATGTGGATTTTGGCAATCAGTTGAACGCCGAACCGCAGTTCTACAACACCGTCACCGCCAACTGCTCTTCGACCGTTTGGCGGCTGGCCAAGGTCATCAAGGATGATGTTCCCTTTGACTATCGCCTGCTGCTGTCAGGCCGCTTGCCCGAAATGCTGGACGCTTTGGGGGCGCTGCCGGGGGATATGCCGATGGCAGACCGCCGTGCCGCCGCCGCCATCACAGCACGGGCGCAGGCCTTGCCGCCGGGGGCGGAGTATTCCGCGTGGATCCGTGGCGGATCATAGGGCCGGGCGGATGGTGTCGCCGGGTTGCAGGGTGGGGAAAAGTTCGATCACCTCGCCGCCGATGATGCCGTCGGGGTGTTTGGCAGCGATGATCTGCGCGGCGCGGCGGCCGATCTCCAGACGGCAGGCATCCATGGTAGCCAGTTTGCGCGGCAGACCGTCCAAGAGTTCGACGCCGTTAAAGCCCGCAAGTCCGACCTTTCCGGGCACGTCAATGCCGCGGTCCAGACAGTGCAACAAGCCACCCGCGCCGATCATGTCGTTGGAGTAATACAGGAAATCCACATCCGGGCTGCGGTCCAGCACGGCTGCCGTCATCTCGCGCCCTTTCAGAAGGGCCGATCCGCCGGAATAGAATTCCCGGTCGGCCAAGGTCAGGCCGTGGCGCGACAGCACCTCTTCGAACCCTTGCAGGCGTTTGCGCGCGCGGTGGTCGTTCGGCATCATCGTGCCAAGGAAAGCGATGCGGCGGTAACCGGCGGCAAGGATTGCCTCGGCCATCTGACGACCGGCGCGGTAATGGGAAATCCCCACGGCGCTGTCCACCGCCGTGCCGTCAATATCCATCACCTCGACAATCGGAATCCCGGCCTGCGCCAGCATCGCGCGGGCGGCTTCGGTATGTTCCAGCCCGGCGACGATCATGCCCGATGGCCGCCACGACAGCATTTCGTAAATCACCGACTCTTCACGTTCGGGCGAATAATGGGTCACACCCACCACGGGTTGCAGGCCGGTGTCTTCCAGCGTTTCGGAGATGCCCGTCATCACCTCAGGGAAGACCATGTTGGACAGGGACGGGATCACCACCCCCACCAGATTGACCCGCTGCGATGCCAAGGCACCTGCGATCTTGTTCGGGACGTATCCCAGCGCGCGGGCCGCTTCGAGCACGCGTTCGCGCGTCGACTCGGACACATCGCCCCGGTTGCGCAACACCCGGCTGACCGTCATTTCGCTGACGCCCGACGCTTCGGACACATCGCGCAGCGTCAGGGTGCGGCGGGGGTCGATCACGGGGGGCTTGGTCAAGGACATGATCCTGCGCAAATTTCGTCAAAGCCACTGTTAGCGCCAATAGAGGGCCTTGTCCAAGGGGCAGGAATCGCCTATGTTACCGCTAACAGCCGTAGTGCTGGCGATATCCTGCGCGTCCTGCAAGCTCTCAACCCAGACGCGACGGACCCGAGGGGGAGTGGTGGGCCAAAAATTCACTCCCCCTTTTTCTTTTTTCCCAGCCCGACAATCAGCAGACGTTGAAACGCCACGCTTTTCGCGCCATGAAGGGCTGTGTGGCTCCGTAGCTCAACGGATAGAGCGTCCCCCTCCTAAGGGGAAGGTTGCAGGTTCAAGTCCTGCCGGGGTCGCCACTTTTGTGACTGAAATTGATTCGTCTGGTGATTTGATGTTTTTGCGATTTACGGCTTTGGCCCTGTGTCTGGCGAATCCGGTTTTTGCCGACTGCCTGACTAAGGACAGCTTCATCGACAATGAAGTGACCGCCGCTTTGCAGGCTGGCGATGAATGGCACGTGTCCCGGACGGACGAAGGTGTTCAGGCCGAATATCGCGACAAATACGGCGAACCGCTGCGCTGGCAATTGACCGAACATGGTGTCTATCCCCGGTTCGAACAGCAAAATCTGTCGGTTGATCCTGCATCGGGCAACCAGACGCCCTTTCCGGCCATAAGCTGGGAGATGGAAACCGTCTATGACAACGAATTGCCGCTGCCCGTCGCCGGGGGCAACTTTGCCACGACGGGTGTTGCCAGCGGCAATTTCGACGGGGTGAAAAAGACGTGGGCCTTTTCCGTGGCCTATAGTTTTGACCCAGAAAAGACCGTGACGCTGTCGGGGTGCCGCTATCGTGCCATTGGCGTGAACGGCAGTTTCCATTCCAGCAGCGTGGATTGGACAGGCCGTTGGGTCTATTTCCCCGACCTCGCCGTGGGCATCCAGACCAAGGGCATGGACAGCCGCACGGGCGAGTCTTGGGTGAATGGCATGATCGGCCTTGGTGGCTAGGCGGGGCGGTTAAACCGGGCGGTTAACTCAGCCCGCGCCCCGACAAGTTCCGCATCAAGGCCGCGGTACCAAAAGTCCATTCCGGTGCTTCGGTCGACAGGCGCACGGTGTTTTCCAGCGTGCCAAGCGAGGGCGTGCCGATGCGGACCACATCGCCGATGTGATGGGTAAAGCCCTGACCCGGCGCATCGCGGTCCTGCACCGGGGCGAACATGGTGCCGCAATAGAGCATGAACCCATCCGGGTATTGGTGATGCCGCCCGCAGGTCTGGGCGGCAAGGTCCGCCGGATCGCGGCTGATTTCCGCCATGGATGACCGCCCGGTCAGGGTGAACCCATCGGTGCCGGTCACGGTCATGGTCAGTTCCAGATGGCGCACTTGGTCCATCCCGAAACTGCCATCAAACAGGCGGATGAAGGGGCCGATGGCCGCGCTGGCGTTGTTGTCCTTGGCCTTGCCCAGCAACAGCGCAGACCGTCCTTCGACATCGCGCAGGTTCACGTCATTGCCAAGGCTGACGCCGACGATGCGCCCGGTGCTGTCGACGGCGAGCACGACTTCGGGTTCGGGGTTGTTCCATGTGCTGATCGGATGCAGGCCAACGGTCGCGCCCCAACCCACGGCAGCCATCGGCGGGCATTTTGTGAACACCTCAGCATCCGGGCCGATGCCGACTTCAAGATAGGCTGACCACAGGTTTTCGGCCTGCAACAGGCGTTTCACCTCTGCCGCCTGTTCCGATCCGGGGACGAGGTTGCGCAGGCTGTCGCCGATCACCGATTTCACCCGCGCGCGGATGGCATCGGCGCGGGTCGGATCGCCGCCTGCGCGCTCTTCGATCACGCGTTCGATCATCGACCGGGCAAAGGTCACGCCACAGGCCTTGACCGCTTGCAGGTCGCAGGGGGCCAGAAGGCGGGTTTTATCTCCCGATGCCTCAAGGCTTGCGGCCATCAGCTCGGACAGGGGCATGACCGGGGTGCCAGTCTGCGCGGCGACAAAACCGGCAGGGTCGTCCAGTTCCAGCAGATCGCGCATAGTGGGGGTGGCGCGGCTGGTGATATCGATAACAATTCCGTCCCGCAACGTCACCAGACAGGGGCCGATGCCCGCCCGCCAGATACGCCCGACGAAAAGCCCGTCCTGCGGCATGTCGATCATGATAACCCCCTCCCGTTTCCCGATGCGGACCTTAGCGCATGCGGCGGGAAAGGAAACGGCCCGCCACCATGTGCGGGCCGCATATCAGACAGGTCTTGGCGCGTCAGAAGTCCAGATTTTCGACATTCAGAGCGTTTTGCTGGATGAATTCGCGGCGGGGTTCCACCACATCGCCCATCAGCTTGGTAAAGATGTCGTCGGCTTCGGCCAGATCGTCGATCTTCACTTGCAGCAGGGTGCGGGCTTCGGGGTCCAGCGTGGTTTCCCAAAGCTGTTCGGGGTTCATCTCGCCCAGACCTTTGTAGCGTTGCAGCGACAGGCCCTTTTCACCCTCGGTCAGGATCGACTTCAGCAGGTCAATCGGGCCGTGGACCAGTTGTTCGCGGTCCTTGCGCACGAGACGCGCCTCATTGCGGTAGATGTCGCGATGCTCCAGCGACGCCGCCGACAAACGCCGCGCCTCGCCTGACCGCAGAACAGCCCCGTCCAGCGTGCGCAGCTCTTCAACCCCGCGCAGCACGCGGGCAAGGCGGATGCCGTTGTCTTGGGTGATCCGCCCGATCCAGCCCTTTTCGTACTCGGGCGCGATCAGGTTCAGGCGCCGCGCAACCGTATCGGCCACGGCCTGCAAATCAGCATCCGCCCGACCCGCATCAAAAGCCCCGGCGAGTGCTGCCTGTTCCAGAATGCCGCGCGGGTAGTTGGTCGGGAAGGCATCAAGGATCCGGCGGAATTGGCGCGCGCCTTCGATCACGCGGCGCAGGTCGGCCCCGGCCAGTTCTTCGCCACTGCCAAGGCGCAAAACCGCACCTTCGATGCCCATGTCGATCAGGTAATCCTCAAGTGCCGCCTGATCCTTGATATAAACCTCGGACTTGCCGCGCGCGACTTTATAAAGCGGCGGTTGGGCAATGTAGAGATAACCGCCTTCGATCAGCGCGGGCATCTGGCGGAAGAAGAAGGTCAGGATCAGCGTGCGGATATGCGCCCCATCCACGTCAGCGTCAGTCATGATGACGACCTTGTGGTAGCGCAACTTCTTGATGTCGAATTCGTCCCGCCCGATGCCGGTGCCCAATGCGGTGATCAGCGTGCCAATCTCTTGGCTGCCCAGCATCCGGTCAAAGCGCGCGCGTTCCACGTTCAGGATTTTGCCCTTCAGCGGCAGCACAGCCTGATTGGACCGCGACCGCCCCTGCTTGGCCGAACCCCCGGCAGAGTCCCCTTCGACGAGGAACAGTTCCGACTTCGCCGGATCGCGTTCTTGACAATCGGCCAGCTTGCCGGGCAAGGAGGCCACATCCAGCGCCGTCTTGCGCCGCGTCAATTCGCGCGCCTTACGGGCTGCTTCGCGCGCCATGGCCGCTTCGATGATCTTGCCCACGATGATGCGGGCATTGGCGGGGTTCTCTTCGAACCATTCCGCCAGCTTTTCATTCACAAGGTTCTCAACCGCAGGCCGCACCTCGGACGAGACGAGCTTGTCCTTGGTCTGGCTGGAAAACTTCGGGTCCGGCACCTTGACCGACAAGACGCAGGTCAAGCCTTCGCGGGCATCGTCGCCAGTGAAATCAATCTTTTCCTTTTTCGCGATCCCCGACGATTGCGCATAGGCGTTGATCGTCCGCGTCAGCGCGCCGCGAAAGCCCGCCATATGGGTGCCGCCATCGCGCTGCGGGATGTTGTTGGTAAAGGGCAGCACGTTTTCATGGTAGCTGTCGTTCCACCACATCGCCACTTCGACGCCGATGCCATTCTTTTCGCCGGTCATATAGATCGGTTCCGGCATGATCGACGACTTCGACCGGTCAAGGTATTTGACGAATTCCTTGACGCCGCCTTCGTAGAACAGCTCGGTTTTCAGGGGTTCTGCCGGACGCTCATCCTCAATGATGATGCGCACGCCAGAGTTCAGGAACGC
>CALRPK020000153.1:0-5431 GCA_943370015.1 Paracoccus haematequi | reverse complement strand
GACCTCTCCATCCGCGTCGGGCAGGCCGAGGATCAGCACCTCAGAGACAAACTTGCCAATCTGTCGCGGCGGGAAGTTCACCACGCCAAGCACCTGCCGCCCGACCAAGCCTTCGGGCGTGTAATGCCGGGTGATCTGGGCCGAGGATTTGCGTTCCCCAATCTCTGCCCCGAAATCGACCCACAGCTTGATGGCGGGTTTGCGGGCCTCTGGGTAAGGTTCTGCACGGGTGATCCGGCCCACGCGGATATCGACCGCAGCGAAATCATCGTAGGTGATGGTCATTTGCCCAGCTCCCGCCCGCGATCTGCCGCTGCTTTGACCGCGCGGGTCATCAGCGCGGGCAGTTCCGGCATCAGGACTGCCAGCGCAGCCGCCGTGGTGCCCCCCGGAGAGGTGACGTTGATCCTGAGTTGCGCCGCCGTTTCCGGCGATTGATGCGCCAGCTCTCCCGCCCCGCAGACCGTAGCGCGGGCGAGTTGCAGGGCGACGGCGGGGGAAAGCCCCTCAGCCTCTGCCGCCGCAGCCATGGCTTCGATCAGGTGGAACACATAGGCCGGGCCAGAGCCTGACACTGCTGTGACCGCGTCAATCTGGTGTTCACCGTCAAGGATCACCGTCTGCCCCACAGCGGCCATCAGGTCCACCGCCAGCGCCATATCGGCATCCGAGACATGCCCGTTGCGGCACAGCGCCGTGATCCCACGGTTCACCATCGCAGGCGTATTGGGCATGGTCCGCACGATGGGCGTCTGCGCGCCCAAAGCCGCCTCAAACGTGGCAATGGTGGTGCCTGCGGCGATAGAGACGAACAGCGTCGTCCCATTGCCCAGCGCCTGCAAAGCGGGCAAGGCCGCCCCCATCATCTGCGGCTTCACAGCCAGCAGGGCGACAGCGGGCGACGGGGGAACCCCGGCGTTCAGATGCACACCGGTTGTCGTCAACCACTCCGACGGGTTCGGTTCGATCACCACGACCGATGCGGCGGGCACCCCCGCCTTCAGCCAGCCCGCCAGCAATGCGGACCCCATCTTGCCACAGCCCAAAAGCACCAGCCCGCCTTGGGCCACACGTTCCAGCGTCATCCGCACCCCCGTTGATTGGGGCAGAGGTTATGCGCGCCCGTAAGCCTCGGCAATGGCGACCTTCATCGCCTCGGCGGGGGTCTGGTCGCCCCAGACGGCAAGTTGAAACGCGGGATAAAAGCGTTCCGCCGCCATCACGGCTTGGCTGATCATGCGGTCGATCTGGTCGGGGTTCACGCCCATCACGCCCGCCAAGGGCAGGCCCTGCCGCCAGACCATCAGCCGCTGATCGGTCCAGAAGGTGAAAGCCCCGGTCCAGACCATGTCATTGCAGCGGTTGAGCACATCATATAGCGCGGGCATACGGTCCGCAGGGGGTTCCATCTCAAAGGTGCAGATGAGACGCAGGGTTTCATCCTGTGCCGACCACGCAAGGGTCAGGGCGTAGGTCCGCCACAACCCTTCGACCGCCATGGCGATCTGGTCATCGGTGACACGGTCAAATTCCCACGCATGGTGTTCTGCCAGCGTTTCGACAATGTCGATCGGGTGAAGATTGTCGGTCGAAAGGAAGTCTTCAGTCAGCGACATGGCCCGGCCCCATCATAAAGCCCCACACGGATTTTGGACCGCTAGAGGCTGGGTGTCCGGCAAGCAAAGGTGTTACCGGACGCAATCATTACCAGATATTGATGCTGCGCCCGAAGCGAAAGCCTGTAAAGCAATTTCTGCGAAATCTCTTGTGGACAAGTCGGGCAGCCCGAGTCGCGCTGTAGCGCGCCACGCAAATCTGCAGTGTTTGACACCGATATCTGCATCAGAACGATTTTCGCGCGCCACCGTCTAGGGCGCGTCATCGTCGGGGCGCGTCATCTGACCGTGTCCGGCGCGCATGGCGTGGTCTGACGCCCCCACGTAAACGATCCGCATGTGAGTGATGCCGCCCCGCGCCCGGCACTTGGTGCAGCGCATGCGGGCGACGGCTTCGCCCACTGTCATATCGCCCAGACGGTCAATGATTGCAGCCACCTCCACCGTCTGGCTGTGGCCGCAGCTGCACCAGACAGCCAGAGCGTTAGCAGTGATTGAGGAAAGGCGGGTGGACATGCCGCCGCGATAGACCGTCCACCCGCTGCCGTCTACCGTGAAACAGGCAAGGGCCAATTGCTGATCAGAAGCTCGGCCCGTTCCCCCTGCCCCTCCTTCTTGGCGCTGATCGTGTAGGTCGTCTTGACCTCGGTCAGATGGAATCCGGCGAAGGTTTCACGCACCTCTGAACGGTCGTTTAAACTGAGGATGAAACGCCCTTTCAACGCGGCCAGCTGCGCGGCCATCTCTTCGAACCGCTCGCGGCTGAACAGTTCCCGCCCGTAGTCGTCTTCGCAGCCCCAATAGGGCGGGTCGAGGTAGAACAGCGCGCCCTCGCGGTCGATGCGCCGGATGAAGTCGGCGAAGTCGAGACAGGTCACCGTCACCCCCGACAGGCGCGAGTGCAGCGCTTCCAGATCGGGTTCCAGCGTGGTGAGGTTGAACCGCGCGGGCCGGTCTGCGGCGATGCCGAAGTTGCGGCCCGATACCTTCCCGCCAAAGGCCAGCCGCTGCAGATAGAGGAACCGCGCCGCCCGCTGCATGTCGGTCAGGGTGTCAGGATCGACTCCGACCAGCCGGTTGAAGTTTGCCTGCGTGGTGATCTGAAACCGCAGCAGATCGAGGAAGGCGACATAGTGTTCCTGAAGCACCCGGAACAGGGTGTAGACCTCGCGCCCCCGGTCGTTGATGTACTCGGATTTCGGACGTCGCGTCCGCCGTAGGAAGATGCCGCCCATGCCGACGAACGGCTCGGCATAGACCTCATGCGGGGTGGCATCGATGATGGCGCAGATGCGCTTGGCCAGCCCGCGCTTGCCGCCCAGCCAAGGGGCGACAGGGCGGATCGGGGTGACCGGTTCAAGGTCGGTGGGTGCCATGATTTGGCCCTTCTGAGACGCGCTCAGCGGCGCTCTGGGAAAGGGCTCGTGGCCTCAGGGTGGTGACAGTGCGGCAGCGGGGGCATTTGATCTGCAGCGCCCCGGCCAGTGCGTCCGGTTCTTGCCGGAAAAGCAGACGCCCGCAAGTGCAGCGGACGTCTGTCAGTAGACTCTTCATCCGAATCGGCTCCTATTTGTCGCGCCCTGCAAGGGGTGAGCGACCTGAGCCTTTGGTGGTCGATGCGGCGGTGCTTCCCGGCTGTGCCGCATGTCGGGGGGCGGGCAACCGCCCCCCGTCCTCTCACATAACTGCGCCGGGTAGCGGCTGATAAACTGGTTCAATCTGCTGATCGATCTGCCCGTCCCAGACAGGCTTGCGGCGCGACCAGCCAACTAACACGGTCACCTCTTCCGGCGTCACGTCAGCAGCGGCACACGATAGCGCAGCGCGATGTTCAGCGCGGGCTTGGCGACGGTGTGGTATCCCCCGTCACTCAGGACGGTCAGGATACTGCTGGCGCGGTCCACATAGATGCCCTCGATTGCCTCTGCCCGCGACAGAGGACCATAGGCCAGCGTGTCCGCTCCGGTCGCCACGCGATAGACGCGCACCGAACCCGCCGAGCCGCTGGCACCAACGCTGTAGTAGAGCAGGCCCAAGGTGGCATCGAAGTGGAGCTGATCAGGGATTTGCGCGAGCGTGATTGTCTGGATGACGCGCGACCCCACCGCACCGTCGCAGTTGACCAGCCGCACGGTCGTGTCGCCGCCGTTGCCGACCCAGATGCCGCCGCGCGTTCCGACGCCGGGGTGAAAAGCCACACCACCGGGCTGAGATGCCCAACTGTAGGCATCTCCGGTGACTTCACTGCCGTCCAGTGCGTAGCGGCGGACGAAGTTGGCGGCGGCCCCGCCCACCCAGATGGTGTCTGCTGAACCAGAGGTATCGACGGCCACACCTTGCACGGACGCGCCACCGCCGTGGACGGTGAATGTGCGCAGAATCTGGGTGAACGCCTCATCGATGATGTGGATACAGGACGCAAACGAGCTGCTGTCACCCTCGACGTAGCGGCCCGTCGACGCAACAGCCCAGCAACCGGCAAAGGCCCCTCGCGTGATCCGGTCGATGCCGGTGCAGGTAAAGCCACGGGGCGCGTCCGATGGCACCCCTGAAGGCGTCGGCAGGACGCGGAACCCTTGCAGCGCAACCGCCAGACCACCGGTTGCGGTTTCAAGCGCGGTCACCCGGTTGGTTAGCGCGGTCAGGGCCGCTTGGTCTGTCGCAGCGGATGCGACAAAGCTGGATGTCAGCAATTCAAGGGTCTCCTGCGCCGTGGCTGAGGCCTGCCGAACACCCGCCCAGACGGGGCCAATCGGAATACCGGTCAGGTCTGCCGTATACCGCGCGCCGTTGGGGGCAGTGACGATGATGGACCCCGTGCCACCGGGGTTACGGCGGACCGTGATCGACAACAGGTCATTGGCGACAGCGACCCGCGCCGCATCGGCTGGCAGAAGCGAGATGGCGGTGGTGCCGCTGTAGTCCAACCCGGAGAACTGCTGCACCTGCCCGGTCGTTGCGTCGTAGGCATAAGCGGTGCGAGAGGCATTCGACGTGCCAGACGGCCCGATGGCGAGGTTCAGGCGGGTGCCGGACGTGCCGAGACGGCGGGCGGTGATGGTCGCCTCGCACACCCGGTTGTCATCGAAGACGTGATCGGTCCGCGCGAGGTAGCAGTTGGCAGTCGCGGCCCCGAACACGATGCCGTCGGTCGATTGCCGCCAACGCGCGTCAAAAGTGGTGCCTGCCGTCCCGGTGATGAAATTGACCTGCATGCGCTTCATGTCGCGCCAGCGGATCAGCGGCGGCGGGGCGGCTTTCTCGATCATGCGCCGCCGGTCGCTCGGTCTCTCGCGCGCAGTCGCGGCGGCTGTGACGATGATCCGTCCGATGCGGAACGTCGCGCTGGTGCGCGACACGCTGATGACTAGCCGTTGCATGTTGGCATGCAGCGCGATCCCCTCCACCCGCGCCCAGATCGGCGCGGTGATGGCGGAGCCGGTGATCACCACGGTGTTGTTGGTCAGGGCAACCGAGGCGTCCGCCGTGGCCTGCCGGACGAGAAGCTGGCGTGTCGTGGAGGCCGTCGCGTCGGCGTCGATGATTTCCACCGCGACGGAAATCAGGCCGGAAGCCTCGAACAGCGACCGGGGCAACCAGTCCAGCGTGACAGAGCAAACGCCGTCGCTTGACCGTGGCGTGACACGGACCGCACCACGCCCATTCACCACTTCGCGCGCCAGACCGACGCCAGTAGACACGCGAAGCAAATTGATGTCGACATGAGCCAGCTCATCGTCGTCCAGCAAATTCATGCTTTCGGCGATGAAGGCCGTCAGGCTTGCTTTCAGCGCAATCGGGCTTTCGCCTTCGTC
>CALRPK020000152.1:0-5440 GCA_943370015.1 Paracoccus haematequi | reverse complement strand
GCATCAACCTGCGCGCCGCCTATTTCCTGACCCGCAGCGTCGCCGCGCGCCTGCTGGCCGAGGGCAAGCCCGGCAGCCTGATCAACATCTCCAGCCAGATGGGCCATGTCGGCGGGGTCGACCGCGCCGTCTATGCCGCCAGCAAACACGCGATCGAGGGCATGACCAAATCCATGGCCATCGAATGGGGCCGCCACGGCATCCGCGTCAACACCATCGCCCCCACCTTCATCCGCACCGCCTTGGCCGAGGTGACGCTGTCAAACCCCGAACGCGCCCGATGGATCGCCGAAAAGATCAAACTCGGCCGGGTCGGAGAGGTGACGGACATCATGGGGCCAGTCGTCTTTCTCGCCTCGGACGCGGCGGCGCTGATCACCGGAACCTCCCTGCTTGTCGATGGCGGCTGGACCGCCGATTGAAAGGACCACCCATGACCCCGCTTCAGATGGAAGCCCGCATCGTCCGCTACGGCGAATTGCGCCCCTGCAAGACCGCCTTCATCGACGCCCACACGCCGGGATCGAACCAGAAAGAGAATTTTACCATCATCGGCGGCGGCGTCAGCGAATCCCCCGACCAGCACGTCCACATCCGCGACACCCCCGGCTTCAACATCGGCGCGGCGGGCCAACCCCCCGGCTGCCGCAACAGCCTGCACAGCCACCGCACCGCCGAGGTTTTCTTTGTCCTCAAAGGCCGCTGGCGCTTTTTCTGGGGCCGCTGGGGCACAGCGGGCGAGTTCATCGCCGAAGAGGGCGACATCTTCAACATCCCCACCGGCATCTTCCGCGCGTTCGAGAATGTCGGCACCGATTACGGGATGATCATGGCCGTCCTTGGGGGCGACGATGCCGGTGGCGGCGTGATCTGGGCCCCGCAGGTCATCACCGAGGCCAAGGATTACGGTCTGGTCCTTGGCAAGAACGGCAAACTCTATGACAGCAAAAAGGGCCAGACCCTGCCCGACGGCATCCCGCCCATGCCCCTGCTGACCGAGGAAGAGCTGAAAGCCTTTCCCGAACCCACTACCGCCGATGTTATCCCCAACCACGTCGCCCGCTATTGGGATCTGATGGCCCTGTCCGACCGCCAGCCCGCCAAGGTGATCGGCGAACATGGCAAGCTGCGCGACCGTCCGGGGTTTGAGGTGGAGTTCCTGTCGCGCAACTCCCTCCCCGACACGCCCTATTCGCTCAACCGGCATGAGGTCTTGATGCCCATGCGCGGGCATTGGCGGCTGTCCTGGTCGGGCGGGTCCACCGTGCTGAACCCCGGCGACACCGCCGCCATCCCGCCGGGGATGGAGCACAGCCTTGCGCCCTCGATGACCGGCGAGGCGTCGCTTTACCGCGTGATCAACACCGACGATCCGGCGGGCCTGACGGGGCGGTTGTTGTAAGGTGCGCGCAAAAGCACAACGATTTGGATTGCCCCGATGCCCAAAGCATCGGGGCGCGGCCGTCCCGCCCCGCCGGGGCGGCCGCGCCCCTACTGAAATGTGCATATAAATCAATACTCTAACCCCGGAGTTCTCCCCTCATGCCTGTCCTCTCCACCCATGTCGGCTCCCTCCCCCGCTCGCAGACGGTGGTGGATTTCCTGTTCGCGCGGGAACGGGGCGAGGCTTTTGACCAAACCGCCTTTGACACCGCCATGGCCGATGCCGTGATGGAAAACGTCCGCCGCCAGAAAGAGGCCGGGATCGACATCGTCAGCGATGGCGAATGTTCCAAGATCAGCTACGCCACCTATGTCAAAGACCGCTACACCGGCTTTTCCGGCGACGGCCCGCGCAACGCGCCCGCCGATCTGAAGCTGTTCCCCACATTCCTTGACCGTCTGGCCCAACAAGGCGGCACCCCGAAATACGCCCGCCCCCAATGCACCGGCCCCGTCGCCTCCAAAGGCCAAGGCGAGTTGCAAAAGGACATCGCCAACCAGAAAACCGCGATGGCAGCGCATGGCGTGGAGCGTGGCTTCATGAACGCGGCCTCCCCCGGCGTGATCAGCCTCTTCCTGCAAAACGCGCATTACCCCGACCGCCAGACCTATCTTGAGGCGCTGGCGAGTGCGATGCATGACGAATACCGCACCATCCTTGATGCGGGGCTGGACCTGCAACTGGATTGCCCCGACCTCGCCCTGTCGCGGCATATGCTGTTCACCCAACTGACCGACGAAGAATTCCTGAAAGTCGCCGCCACCCATGTCGAGGCGCTGGAGCACGCCCTGCAAGGTCTGCCGCGCGACCGTATCCGCCTGCACATCTGCTGGGGCAATTACGAAGGCCCGCATGTCTGTGACATCGACATGGCCAAGGTGTTTCCCCTGCTGATGAAGGTTCCCGCCACCTTCATCCTGTTTGAAACCGCCAACCCCCGCCACGGCCATGAATGGTCGGTGTTCCGCGACCGCGCCGCCGAAATCCCCGCCGACAAGGTGCTGGTCCCCGGCGTGGTCGACACCACCACCAACTTCGTCGAACACCCCGATCTGGTGGCCCAGCGGTTGGAGCGTTTCACGGATATCCTCGGCACGGATCGCGTCATGGCAGGCTCTGACTGCGGCTTTGGCACCTTTGCCGGCTTTGGCGCGGTGGACCCGGAAATCGCATGGGCCAAGCTCGCCACCCTGTCCGAAGGCGCGCGGCGCGCGGGATGATCCCCCTGATCCTGATCCCCGGCATGATGTGCGACGCGCGGATGTGGGGCACCCTGCCCGCCGCCCTGCCCTGCCCCGTGCTGCACGACATCCCCGACAGCGCCGACAGCATGGCAGACCTTGCAGCAGCCCTGTTGGCCGATGCCCCGCCCCGCTTTGCCCTCTGCGGTCTGTCATTGGGCGGCATCTTGGCGATGGAGGTGCTGCGCCAAGCGCCCGAACGGGTGGAACGCCTTGCCCTGATGGACACCAACCCCTTGGCCGAACGGCCCGAGGTTCAGGCCCGTCGCGGCCCACAAATCCAGAACGCCCTGACAGGTGGTCTGGCACGCGTGATGCGGGATGAGATGAAGCCCAACTATCTGGCCGAAGGCACAAGAAAAGAGCGCATCCTTGACCTCTGCATGGATATGGCGCTGGCGCTTGGCCCGCAGGTCTTTGCCCGCCAATCCCGCGCGCTGTGTGACCGGCCCGACCAGACCGCCACCCTTGCGGCCTTTCGCCGCCCCGCCTTGGTGCTGATGGGCGAAGAGGATCGCCTCTGCCCCCGCGACCGACACGCGTTGATGGCCGCCCTGATGCCACAATCGCGCTTTGCGATCATCCCCGGCGCAGGGCATCTTCCCCCCTTGGAACGCCCCGCCCAAACCCTGACCGAACTGCTGACATGGCTAGGAACCCGCGCATGACCCCCACCTTGAAAGACCGCTTCGCCACGGGCGAAAAAGCCATCAACGGCTGGTGCGCCATCCCCTCGCCCGTCACGGCGGAACTGACCGCGCGGGCAGGTTTCGATCTGGTAACGATTGATCTGCAACATGGTCTGATTGACTACCAGATGGCGCTGACCATGCTACAGGCCGCCCAGCTTGGCCCCGCCCCGGTCTTGGCCCGCGTGCCGTGGAACGAACCGGGGATCGTGATGAAATGCCTTGATGCCGGGTTTGCCGGGATCATCTGCCCGATGGTGAACAGCGCCGAGGATGCCCGCGCGCTGGTGCAATGGTCCCGCTTTGCGCCCTTGGGCGGGCGGTCCTTTGGCCCGACGCGGGCGAACATGATCCATGGGCCAAGCTATGCCGCATCCGCCAATGACCGGGTCTTGGTGCTGGCCATGGTGGAAACCCGCGCGGCATTGGCTGCGCTGGATGATATCCTTGCCGTTCCGGGTCTGGATGGCGTCTATGTCGGACCCTCTGACCTTGGGCTGTCGATGGGCTATGAACCCACCCTCGACCCGCAGGTGCCCGAGGTGCGGGACGCCATCGCCGCCATCGGCACCCGCGCCGCAGCGGCGGGCAAGGTGGCGGGCTGTCATTGCGGATCAACCGCGATGGTCCGCCGCATCCATACGCAGGGCTTCAGCTTCGGCTCGCTCCTCACCGATGTGCGGCTGTTTTCCAACGCTTTGGCATCCCAACTGGCCGACTATCGCAACACGGCGGCAACGGCGGTTTCGGGCTACTGACGCCGCAGCGTCAGTCTTGGTCCTTTCGCCCCACGCCAGAGATCACCCGCCCCAAACGCTGCGGGATCGAGGCTGACAGCCAAACCATCCGATGCGCCATCGTGCGACGCTCCACCTGAAAGCGCGGGCGCACGGTGCCGCCAAAGCCGACAAAAAACACCCGGTTCCCCCGCGTGAACAAACCGTCAAAGTCAAAGATCAACCCACGCGCGGCGGCATGGCGGATCGCCTCCCAGATCAACAGGCTGGTTGCGCCATTGTCCGCACCATGCTGGCGCATCGACAGCAGGTAGTAGCATGAGGTGGCATCCCAAACGCAAAAGATCGCGGCACTGACGCTGCCATCCGGGGTCAGGGCCGCCAGTATCCGCCCCCTGTCCCGGCTGATCGCGGCAGAGGTGACCCGCGCCATGCCCTCGGCCGGGTAGTAACTTTCCCCCCCGGTCATGGCGGCCTGTTCGGTGTAGAACCGCGCGAATTCCTCCGGCGACAGAGTATCCGACACCTCATGCCGTTCCTCAGCCCGGCGGATCACGTTGCGGGTTTTGTCTCGCATCGCCGCCCACAACCGATCCGGCGGATCGGGTGCGATTTCAAAGGTGAACTGGGCAAATGTCTGAAACCCCGCCTCGGAAAAGACCAGCACATCCGACAGGCCGCGATGCATGCGCTGGCTGAACATGCCATGGGGCGGCAGGCGGTCGATCAACTCTCGCAGGATTTTGTCGCGCCGCAGGGTCCGGTTGCAGGGTGCGCCGTTTCCGGCGTCTATCGCCGGGCCCAGGAAGTGGCAGAAGTCCGGCATCTGACACTGCGCCCCCCCCAACCGCCCCGGACGGAGGAGATAGGGCAATCGCCCAACCGTGCGGTCGCCTTCCTTCACCGTCACCTCATCCCAAGCACCGGGCGTTGCGGCGTCCAACCACCAGCTTTCGTGAAAGACAGTCGGGCAGAGCACCGCCGCGCCGGTCATCGTCGGCGGTTTGGGCGCAGGGCTGACGGGCTGGTCGGGCAGGGGGGAAAACTGCATGAAAATCCTTGATGGGCCAATCGTTTGGGCCGGACACGGACAATGGCGTGCCAATTCCGACAGGCTGCAAACACGGCTGGAGCGCTTCGGTTGCCGGAAATGCAGTGCCTTTGTCCGCTTGGGCGGTTTTCCCCCATGCCGAGGGCAACCTTGTTCGCGCGGACCAAATCGACGGGGGTGAAAGTTGACAGCTGTCAACTTTTCCCCCCTTCCGAACTGCCACCGTGAAAGTTGACAGCTGTCAACTTTTTCACCCCTTCGATCCGCCGTGGTGAAAG
>CALRPK020000151.1:0-5442 GCA_943370015.1 Paracoccus haematequi | reverse complement strand
ATCTCAAAAAAACCCGCACACCAATACCACGCGGGAAACGGCGCGGGGTGGAGCAGCCCGGTAGCTCGTCAGGCTCATAACCTGAAGGCCGCAGGTTCAAATCCTGCCCCCGCAACCATCGTCAATTGCCGAAAGCCCGCAGTACCCCTGCGGGTTTTGGCATTAGTACCATCCACATCCGCACACAGCGACAAAATGGCGCCCAGTTCGCCGTAAAGCTCAATCGAATGCCCATTTGGGGCGGCTGTGTCTGCGTCAGGACGATCTTCTCGATCAGGCCGCGCAGGATATCGGCGGCCTCTTCGCGCGTATCTTCGGCGTTCAGCGCGGTGGCCAGGTCTGCGGTCGTGCTCGCATAGATGTTGGCAAGGCAGGGGTGTAGCGTGTGACCTGCCCCTGAACTTTCATCCAGCCGCGACCGGAGCCGGTAGCTGATTGATCTGCCACCCAACGTTGGACCGCCCGAAGGCAGAGTGTTCCGGCTTCGCTCAGGGTGACGGGCTGGTGACGCCCCATGATTTCGTCAGCATGATCGTGACCTTGTTGCCGATCGCGCCGCGTGGTCGTTCCTCGTTGTAGTATCTACGCCAAGCCTCCAACTTTTCGGCCGCATCCGCAAGCGTCAGGAACCAATGCTGGTTAAGGCATTCAGCTCGGAACCGGCCGTTAAAGGCTTCGATGAAGGCATTGTCGGTCGGCTTGCCCGGGGCGCGAGAAGTCAAGGACCACCCCGCGCTGGTAGGCCCAGAGGTCCAAGTCGCGCGTGACGAACTCGCTGCCCTGATCGACGCGGATCGTCTTGGGATAGCCCGCCGTTCGGAAGACCCGGTCGAGGGTCGCCACGACGTCCTCTCCTCGGTAGCTGTAGCGCACGTCCAGAACCGGGACATACCGCGAGAAGGTGTCGACAATGGTCAGCACCCGCAGCTTTTTGCCCGTCGCCAGTTGGTCATGCACGAAGTCCATCGCCCAGACATCGTTCGGCCCAACGGCCACGGCACGGTCATCGCGCAGCTTCGCCTTCACCCGTCGCTTGGGCGTCTTATGCCGCAGTTGCATTCCCAATTCCTTGTAGATGCGATAGACTTTGTTGACGTTGATGCCCCAGCCTTCGCGATCCAGAAGGACGTGAACCCGTCGGTAACCATACCGGACCTGCGTCTCACAGATCTCCCGGATCCGCTTGGCCACAGCAGCCTGATCGGTGCAGCGGGATTGGTAGTGGAACGTCGAGCGGTCAAATCCGATGGCCCCACAAGCCTGCCGGATCGATACCGCCCAATCGCTGCACATCCCGCGAACGAGTTCGCGCATCCGACCAGCCTTCAAAGCTTTCGGCGGATCACGTCCGTTCGCGTGTTCTCTCGGACCAGTGGCGTTCACACGCTCACCATCTCGCGATCCAGCGTCAGGTCCGCTACGAACTTCTTCAACCGCGCGTTCTCGTCCTCGAGTTGCTTCAGCCGCTTCATCTCGGTCGGCAAAAGACCGGCATACTTCTTCTTCCAGTTGAATAGCCCCTAGTTTCCTAGACGCCTTGCAGTTTCAGTTTCTGCTGCTGTTCGAAGGCTATCGGTGACAGCATGCCATTCCTAACGTGCTTGCGCTGCGGGTTGTAGAAAAACTCGATGTAATCGAACACGTCGCGCCGTGCTTCTTCGCGGGTTTTATACTTTCTGCGCCGGATGCGTTCGCGCTTGAGCAGGTTTAAGAAGCTCTCCACCACCGCGTTATCCCAGCAGTTCCCACGGCGGCTCATGCTGGGGACCAGATTGTGCTGCTCGAGAAACTCCTGCCACTCATAGCTGGTGAACTGTGAGCCGTGGTCGGAATGCACATGGACCTTGGCCTTTGGTTTGCGCCGCCAGACCGCCATCAGAAGGGCTTGCAGCGGCAGATCGGCATAGGTGCGGCCCTGCATCGACCAGCCGATGACCCGCCTGGAAAACAGGTCGATCACGACGGCCAGATACAAGAAGCCTTCGTGGGTGCGGATGTAGGTGATGTCTGTCACCCAGAATTGGTCGGGGGCATCGACGTCGAACTCCCGGTTTAGGGTATTGTCGGCCACGACAGCCGGACTGCCACCATAAGAGCCCGGCTTCTTTTTGTAACCAATCTGGGCCCTTATGCCCGCCAGACGGGCCAGTCGCCAAGCTCGGTTGGGGCTAATGTCTTCGCCGAGGTCGCACAGATCATCGTGCAGCTTGCGGTATCCATACACCTCGCCGCTGTCATCCCAAGCCTGCTTCAGCAGCATAGTTTGGCGCTGATCCTCAAGCGCACGTTGAGAAAGGGGTTCACGCAGCCACGCATAAAAGCCGCTGGGATGAACCAGCAGCATCCTGCACATTGCCCGCACCGCAAAGATCAGCCGGTTCTCGGCAATGAAGGCATACCTCACCGGGACTCCCTGGCGAAGTATGCGGTCGCCTTTTATAGGATGTCCCGCTCCTCCGTCACCCGCGCCAAATCACGCTTGAGGCGACGGATCTCATCAGCTTGGGCATCGACCTCTTGGATCACCTTCGCCGGCCGCGAAAACTCCTTCTGCCACGTGTAGATCGACTTGGTGCTGACCCCCAACCGCTCGGCCACCTCGCGCACCGGGTAACCCCGATCCTCGACCCGTGCGACCGCATCGCGCTTGAACTCATCTGTGAATTTAGCTCCGGACATCTCGTCCTCCTTGCTTCCAAAATTACCAAGCAAGGCGTCTACAAATCTAGGGGCTATTCAATCAATCGCTTAACGCTTCAACTTCGGCAGATCTCCGCAACTGGCGTTCCGTCCACGCCCTGCTTGATGATGAACGCCTTTTGCGCGTCCAAAGATTTGCTCGCCTTCATCGCGATTCCGCTCCTCTCCCAGCCAGGGAAGCGTAGCGGAAAACTCCAGCTTCAAACGGTCCAGTTTGCGGCGATCAGATCAACCAGCGGCCGAACCCATGCTCAGCGCGCGATCAGCGCTGCGGCGAGAGTTGGCGGGCCTTGAACGCTATGTCTGGCAACTTGCGCAGGAAGATCCGGTCTGCCGCCGGTTGATGTCGATGACCGGGATCGGCGCTGTTGTAGCACTGACCTACCGATCTGCGGTCGATGATCCAGACCGGTTTACCTCCTCGAAGAAGGTAGGGCCGTGGGTCGGTCTGACTCCCTCCCGCAACCAGTCGGGCAACCGCGCCATCTGCGCGTCCGTCAGACAGAAAAGGTTGCTCAGCTCTATTCCAGTCAGTTTGGGAACTTGAATCACGCTGGCTGGAGGGCCTTAAGCGGAGTAATGGGTCCTGACTCTAGCGAACAAGCCCCTTGATCCCATTGGAGATCAATGTGCTGACCTCATACAGCACCTGCGGAACGGCAAGCCCCCGTGGGCAAGCGAGGTACTCCGGCGTCCAGACCGGGTCGAACTTTTCCTTGAAGTGACGCAGGCCTTCGAAATGGTAGAATCGATCTCCATGCTGCCGCACAAAGCTGCCAACCCTGTTCCACAGGGACGCGAGCGGGTGGCTTTCCAGCCCTGACAGGGGGGCCGCCCCAAGGGAAAACCAGTGGAAGCCCTGCTGCCGGCCCCACAGCATGATGTTGCCGAATAGGGCATCCATTGCAAATTTCGGACCTTGCGGATCATGGCGCATCAGGTCCAGCGACAATTCGAACCGGCCTGCGCCCTGCATCAGATTGGCAAAGGCGACGATCCGGCCAGAGCCGGAGTGACGCAGCACCGCATGATCGAAATGTGCCAGATAATCAGGCGTGCAAGCCCCCAGCGAAAAGCGCTTTTCCGCCCCGGAGCGTGCGGCGAGCCAGGCGTCCGAGACGGCCTTCAGATCGGCAAAGGCTGTGGCAACGTCAGCCTTTGGCAAGATCTGGAAGGCATAGCCCTCGCGCGCGGCCTTGGACACGGCCTGCCGGAAATCACGCTTTGAACTGCCCTCTAGGGTGAAGCGGGTCAGATCGACGCGGGCCACCTCACCGATTTTCAGGATCGTCAGGCCAAGGTCGAGGTAAGTTGGCAAGTAACTGGAGTCGACACTGTAAAAGGCGCAGTGGCGTCCGGACTGATCGGCCAACTCTCGGAACGACCAGATCAGTTGGCGCGCGGCTTCTGGGTCGCCCACCGGATCACCCTTGGCGATCAGTGTGCGCCCGGTATCGGCATAGGCCAGAAAGGCGCGACCTCGCGGATCGAGGAGAAAGGCCTTGTCGCCGCTGAGGGCAATCTGGGACTCGGCCTTGGGACTTTGGGTCAGCAGGTCCAGCACAGCAGAGGGCACCGGACCCGGACGTTGCCGATGTCCGCGTGGCATGACCAGCGCGTTGAATCCCACCGCAAGCAGAACGACCGCCACGACCAGAGATGCGCGCAGAAAGCGCGAGGCATCGCCGTCCCAAGCGAATGCCCACCACAAGGAGTCGCGATAGGCAACGTGGCTGTAGGCAAAGAAGCCGAGCCAGAAGATCGGCAGAACCAAAGCCAGCACCCCGGCAAGCCAAGGTCCGTTCAGCCGAAAGACCGAGGTGTTGCGCACCCGATAAAACGCGCCGCGAAAGAGGCCGAGGGTGCCAATGGCCAGCGCCAAAGAGAGGGCTTCTTTCCAGTCGAGCCCCTTCGTCAGTGAGGCCACCAAACCGACGCCAAGCAGAAACATGGCGACAGTCCAAGCCCGTGCCAGGCGTCGGTGCAACCCTCGGGCCACGATAAGCAGCAGGATACCCGCGATACTTCCCAGAAGGTGCGAGACTTCGACAAAGGCCAGAGGGAACACGCCACGCAGCAAGCTGACCCGCCCAGGGTCAGAGAGCAGGTTGCCCGACACCAGAAGGATCACACCCGATACCATCGCGATCCTGGCGGCAAGGACCGGCACCGCCGGGGAAAGCAAGGCACGCGCCCGACCAAGCGTGTCGCGCAGGCCAAAGGCCCAAAGCCCCGCGATCCCCAGTGCTGCGACCGTAAAGGGCAGTACGGTATAGACCAGCCGGTAAAGCAGCAGCGCCGCCAGCACATCCGACCGCCCCGCGGCACCCAGACCCGCGATGATGGAGGCCTCAAACACGCCCAATCCGCCGGGCGTGTGGCTGAGGATCCCCAAGGTGATCGCGCCGACATAGACGGCAAAGAACAAGGCAAAATTCGGCACGGCATCGGCAGGCAGCAGCGCATAAAGCGTCAGCGCGGCCGCGCTGATATCGATCACAGCCACCGCAAGCAGCCCGAGCGCCAGAGGCAGATCGGGCAGGGGGTAGGTGTGGCCGCCCAGCGTCACGGACCGTGGATGGCGCGAAATCCAGACCAGAAACCCGATCAGCGCAACGAGGAGGCTCAGCCCCATTGCCAACTCTGCCGTCGGGCTGATCGGCAACACGGCGGCCAAGCCCGCAGGGTGCGCCACCATCAACAGCCCCAGGATGAAAAGCGCTGCCATCCAGAAGGCCGACC
>CALRPK020000150.1:0-5451 GCA_943370015.1 Paracoccus haematequi | reverse complement strand
ACATTCACCTCTGTCGCCGTAAAACCGGTGGCGGGAAAGCTGAAGGTGGTGGTCGGATCGTTCGACTGGGTGAAGATGTTCACGATATCAAGCGAGGTGGTGCTGCCGGCAGGCAGGGCCAGATGCATCAACAGCGCGCCATCGGCGTGGCGCTGCCCGGTCGCGCCATCAAAGACGGCGGGGGCGGTGGTGCCGATCTCTTCGACCGGAACGCCGGTGACCCAGCCCATAAGCGGCTGATCAAAGAGGCCCGGATAGCCCATGCCGTCCATTGCGAATGCCGAATGGGCAGAGGAAAAGGCCGGGATCAGGATCAGCGATGCGCCGCCGGGCGCATAGCCGTCGGCAAGGCTGGACAGCGCCTCGGTCGGCAGATGGCGGATGGTGGCGGCGGTGGCTTCGGGAAAGCTGGTGACGAACAGCCGGTCGTCGATGCGCGCGCCGCCCTCTTCGGCCAGGGCATAGACCGTGGTGCCGCCGATCCATGTGCCGCGCGGCAGTTGGGCCAGCAGCGCCTCGGGTCCGGCGATGGACAGGGTGTGCCCCGCCGCGATCAGGGCCACGGTGTCGGACAGGCTAAGAATCTGGTTTTTCATGGCGATATCCGTGGCTCAGGCGTTGGCAAGGTCGATGCCTGCAAAGGCATTCTTGGCGATAAAGCTTTTCAATTCCTCCAGCTTGGCCGGAAGGTTCGCGGGCTGGGCCTTCACCTCGATCCTGAGGCGGCTGACCAGAATCCGCGTGGCAAGGCTTGCCTTCGACAGGTCGGTCGTGCCTGTCAGAAGGGCCGTCAGTCTATTGTCGTCCATGATCAATGTCCGTGGGGGCCCGCATCGCGGCCTGCGGCGCGAGTGGGCGTCACGGCGTGTTGCGGTCCGGTTGCAACATTCGCGTGAACGTCCTCGTCAGCGGCGGTTTTAGCGGCTTATCCGTGCCCCATGCCGATGCCACCCAAGACCTATCCTGCCGGATGGCACGACGTCTGGACATCGGGGCTGCGGCTTCCCATCTGCGCTTGGCCGGGTCCGGTCACGAAGCCGTTGCGCTGCGGGGCCCGTGCCTTGCCTTCCCTAGGCCCCGAAGATAGGGTGCCCGCCAAAATGCCGGTCCAGAACCGGCCCGAGAAACGAGAAAGAGGAACGACCATGTTCGCAACCCCCGCCTTCGCGCAGGCCGCAGGCGCAAGCAGCACTTCGGCCCTTGCCGGCAGTTTCATCCCGCTCGTCCTGATGATCGCCATCATGTATTTCTTGCTGATCCGTCCGCAACAGCGCAAGGCCAAGGAACATCGGGCCATGGTCGAAGCGTTGCGCCGCGGCGATCAGGTGATCACGCAGGGTGGCATTCTGGGCAAGGTGTCGCGCGTGATGGATGATGGCATCGTCGAAGTGGAAATCGCCGATGGCGTCAAGATCCGTGTGGTCAAAGCCACCATCAGCCAGGTCGTGAACAAGACCGAACCGGCCGCAGCCTAAGACCGAGACCCAAGATGTATACCCCGCTTTGGAAGCGCCTGCTGATCATCGCCGTCGTTCTGGCGGGGTTCGCCATCGCGATGCCCAACCTGTTCTACAGCACGGTTGAAACCCACAACGACGCGAAAGCCGCCGCCGAAAAGGCCGGCTTCGCCACGACCGAGCAAGAGGCCGACATGGCGCTCTGGCCGGATTGGCTGCCCTCGGGGTTGGTCAATCTGGGTCTGGACCTGAGGGGTGGGGCGCATCTGCTGGCAGAGGTCAAGGTCGCAGACGTTTACAAATCGCGGATGGATGCGCTGTGGCCTGAATTGCGCGACAGCCTGCGGGACTCGCGCGACCAGACCGGGGCGATCCGGCGTCAGCCCGCGCCGGTGGGTGAATTGCACGTCCGCATCGAAAAGCCCGAAGGGATGGAGGCCGCCGTTGCCGCTGTAAAAGCGCTGTCGGCCCCAGTCGTTTCGCTGACCGGTGCGGGATCGTCTGACATCGAAGTGACGGTCGCCGGTGACGTGATCCAGATCCGCCTGTCGGATGCGGAAAAGACCGCGACCGACTCGCGCACTATGCAGCAATCGCTGGAAATCATCCGCCGCCGCGTGGATGAGGTGGGCACGCGCGAACCGACCATCCAGCGCCAAGGCGATGACCGCATCCTGATTCAGGTGCCCGGCATCGGATCGGCGGCGGAACTCAAGGCGCTGATCGGCACCACGGCGAAGCTGACCTTCAACTCTGTCGTGGGTCGCGCGCCGAACAAGGATGCGCAGGCCCCGGCAGGCGCGTCGGTGCTGCCGTCGATGGACGAACAGGGCGTCTATTACATCATCGAAGACGCGCCCGTGGTGACGGGTGAAGAATTGGTGGATGCCCAGCCGTCCTTCGACCAGAACAACAGCCCCGCCGTCAGCTTCCGCTTTGACACCTCGGGCGCGCGGAAGTTCGGGGAATACACCTCGGCCAATATCGGGGCACCCTTCGCCATCGTGCTGGACGGTGAGGTGATCAGCGCCCCGGTGATCCGCAGCGCCATCATGGGCGGGTCGGGCATCATCTCGGGCAGTTTCTCGGTCGAGGAATCGACCAAGCTGGCCGTGCTGCTGCGCGCCGGTGCCTTGCCTGCGGAAATGACCTTTCTTGAGGAACGGACCATCGGGCCGGAACTGGGGCAGGATTCGATTGATGCCGGACGGTCGGCCACGCTGATCGCCGGTGGTGCGGTGGGGCTGCTGATGATCGCCTCCTATGGCCTGTTCGGGACCTTCGCCGTGCTGGCGCTGGCCATCAACATGGTGCTGATCTTTGCGGTCTTGTCGCTGATCGGCGGCACGCTGACGCTGCCGGGGATCGCCGGTCTCGTGTTGACCATCGGCATGGCGGTGGATGCCAACGTGCTGATCTATGAACGCATGCGGGACGAAATCCGAAATGGCGCGAAATCGGTGACCAAGGCCATCGAACAGGGCTTTGAACGCGCGCTGCCTGCGATCATGGATGCCAACGTCACCACGCTGATCACGGCGGGGGTGCTGTTCTTCCTTGGCGCGGGGCCTGTGCGCGGCTTTGCCGTCACGCTGGCCATCGGCATCATCACCTCGGTCTTCACCGCGATCAATGTGACGCGGCTGATCGTTGAGCTGTGGTATAACTGGCGCAAGCCCAAAACCCTTGTCGTGTAAGGAGAGACTGTCATGGCATGGCGTTTTCGGCTGGCACCTGAGCAGAACAACTTCAACTTCTTCCGCTGGCAGTGGATCACCTTTGGCGGATCACTGGCGCTGTCGGCTCTGTCGATCATCGTCTGGGTCTTCATGGGCCTGAACTTCGGGATCGACTTCAAAGGCGGCACCACCATCCGCACCGAGTCGTCGATTGCCGTGGACGTGGGGGCCTATCGCAAGGCGCTGGAAGGTCTGCCCTTGGGCGATATTTCCGTGACCACTGTGGCGACGGATGCCTTTGACGCGGCGCCGACCGTGGCCATGGTCCGCATCGCAGCGCTGGACGCGCAAGAAGCGGTGACACCCGAACAGATCGTCATGGTCGAAGAGGCGCTGCGCAAGATTGACCCTGCGATGACCTTCCCCAGCGTCGAAAGCGTCGGGCCGAAGGTGTCGAACGAATTGGTATTCTCGTCCGTCATGTCGCTGGTGGTGACCAGCCTGTTCATCATGGCCTATATGTGGCTGAGGTTCGAATGGCAGTTCGGCGTCGGCGCGGTCTTGGCGCTGCTGCATGACGTGCTGATCACCATCGGGGTCTTCGCGCTGTTCCAGTTGAAGTTCGATCTGACCATCGTGGCGGCGCTGCTGACCATCCTTGGCTATTCGATCAACGACACGGTGGTGGTGTTCGACCGGCTGCGGGAGAACTTGCAGAAATACAAGACCATGCCGCTGCGCGATGTGATGAACCTGTCGGTCAACGAAACGCTGGCGCGCACGCTGATGACATCGGTCACCACGCTGCTGGCGGTGGGCGCGATGCTCGTCTTTGGCGGCGATGTGCTGCGCGGCTTCAGCCTTGCGATCTTTATCGGCGTGCTCTTGGGCACCTATTCGTCGATCTATGTCGCCAAGAACATCGTGTTGATCATCGGGCTTGATCGGTCGGGTAAGAAGAAATCCGCCACACCCGACGAATTCGCCAATGTGGATGCCTAAGGGGGAACCATGCGCCTGACCGAGATCAGTTACGGGCAGGCGCAGCCGGTCGATGGCTATGGGCCGGGATTCTTTCGCATCGGGGGGCATGTGCTGCGCGGGGCCTGCCTGATCACGCCCTGGGATGCCGGGGTCTGGGGCGGGCTTGAGGATACGGCAACGCCGCTGTCTTTGATGGGCAAGATCGACGTGCTGCTGCTGGGGATGGGGGGCGATGTCGCCCATCCGCCCAAGGCCTTTCGCGTGGCGCTGGAACAGGCCGGGATCGGGGTTGAGGTGATGTCATCGCCTGCCGCCTGCCGGACCTACAACGTCTTGCTGGGTGAGGGGCGTCTGATTGCCGCCGCGCTGCTCCCTGTGCATGAGGTGCCACGGTGAGGCGGGCTCTGCCGTGACGCTGGTGGTGGCTGGCCTGTCTGTGGCGCGCGGGGGCGTGCCGGTGCTGGAAGGCCTGCACTTCACCTTGGCACCCGGACAGGCGCTGATCCTGCGCGGTCCGAACGGGGTGGGCAAGACCACGCTTTTGCGCACGCTGGCGGGATTGCAGCCCGCGCTGGCGGGCACGATCTCCCTGCCGCCGGACAGCCTGACCTATGCCGCCCATGCCGATGGCATCAAGGCGGTGCTGACGGTGACGGAAAACCTTGGCTTCTGGGCCTCTGTTCATGGCGGCGCGGATGTCGCGGCGGCGATGGCCGCGATGAACCTGACCGCCCTTGCCGACCGCCGTGCCGCGCATCTGTCGGCCGGGCAAAAGCGGCGTCTGGGTCTGGCGCGGCTTTTGGTCACGGGGCGGCCGGTCTGGCTGCTGGATGAGCCGACGGTCAGTCTGGATGCGGCCTCGGTCACGCTGTTCGCAGGGGTGTTGCGCGGGCATCTGGCGGGAGGTGGGTCGGCTGTGATTGCCACGCATATCGACCTTGGCCTGCCCGAGGCTGCGGCGCTGGACTTGACGCCGTTCAAGGCCCGCGCGCCGCAGGATGGCGGGGCCAAGGGCGCGTTTGATGAGGCCTTCGGATGAGTGGGGCGCGGGCTGATCGGGCAGACGTGGGGGTTTCACACCCCGCTGTCCATCGGTTCTCGGACCGATGGCGAATCCGATGGCCGGCCCCCGTGGGGAATTTGGGCCAAGATGAAGGGGGGAAGGGCAGATGCTTGCGCTTCTGACCCGTGATCTGCGGCTGGCCTTTCGGGCGGGCGGGGGCTTTGGCCTTGGTCTGGCGTTTTTCCTGCTGGTGGCGGTGCTGGTGCCCTTGGGCGTCGGGCCCGAAGGGGATGTGCTGGCGCGCATCGCGCCCGGCATCCTGTGGGTG
>CALRPK020000149.1:0-5456 GCA_943370015.1 Paracoccus haematequi | reverse complement strand
ACCGCCATCGCCACCGGCAAGCAGCCCAGCCCGAACTTTGAGGATGGCCTTCTGACCGAACTCGTCGCCGATGCGCTGTTGCGGTCGGGCGAAACCGGCAAGTGGGAGCGCGTGGAATGACCGCCCCCGCCCAAGTTGCCGTGCGGATGACCGGGATTTCCAAATCCTTCGGCGGCATTCGCGCCCTGCATTCCGTGGATTTCGAGGTTCACGCCGGAGAGGTTCACGCATTGCTGGGCGGCAATGGGGCGGGGAAGTCCACCATCCTGAAAGTGCTGAACGGCGTGCATGTGCCGGAAGAGGGTAAGATCGAAGTGGGGGGTCAACCGTTGACCACCCACACGCCCGAAGCGTCCCGCGCCGCTGGCATCGCGATGAATTTTCAGGAAATGTCGCTGATCCCGACGCTGACCGTGGCGCAGAACATCTTTCTGACGCGCGAGGCGCGGGACACGCGCGGCATGATCGACGACGCGGACAGCATCCGCCGCGCGCAGGCGATCTTTGACATGTTGCAAGTGCAGGTCGATCCCACGGCTTTGGTCGGGGACTTGGGCGCAGGTCAGAAACAACTGACCGAGATTGCCAAGGCCATCAGCCAAAAGGCACGGGTTCTGATCTTGGATGAGCCGTCCACCGCGCTGTCGGTGTCGGATGTGGAACGCCTGTTCACCTTCCTGCGGCAGTTGAAAGCCGAAGGTGTCGCGATCATCTATGTCAGTCACCGCATGGACGAAATCGCCCGCATCGCCGACCGCGCCACCATCCTGCGCGACGGGCGGCATGTGATCACGGCCCCGATGGCCGACTTGCCCATCGAAGTGATGATCGAACATATCGTCGGCAAGAAGTCCAAGGGTCTGGCCGATGTCACCCGCAGCGATGCTGTGCAGGGTGACGTGCTAATGGAACTCTCCGGCATCACCGGCCCACACAAGCCCGAAAATGTCAGTTTGAAACTGCACCAGGGCGAGGTGCTGGGTCTGGCCGGTCTCCTCGGTTCTGGCCGCTCCGCTTTGGCGCGGGTGATGGCCGGGATTGAACCGGCGGTGGCGGGAGAGATCCGCATCAAGGGCCAAACGGTCGCCATTCGCCGTCCGTCTGATGCCATCGCCCATCGCATCGCCTTGGTGCCAGAGGCGCGGGCGACCCAAGGCATCATCCCGGCGCATTCCGTCGCCGACAATATGGTGATGTCAGTCATCGACCGCATCACCCCGCGTGGGATTGTAGACCGCGCACGGGTGCGCGATGTGGCCGACCAGATGATCCAACGCCTGTCGATTAAAACCGCCAGCCGCGACCATGCCGTGTCCACCCTGTCGGGCGGCAATCAGCAAAAGGTGGTCATTGGCAAATGGCTGGCGACGGACCCCGAAATCCTGATCTTGGACGAGCCCACCGCCGGGATCGACATCGGCTCCAAATCCGAAATCATCCGTCTGGTGCGTGACCTCGCCCAAGCGGGCAAGGGCGTGATCGTCATCTCTTCCGAACTGTCGGAACTTCTGACCGCCTGTGACCGCATCCTCGTGATGGCCGATGGCCGCGCGCATCAGATGCTGGACCGCGCCGTTCTGGACGATCCGAACGAACGCGACCCCGAACACGCCCTGCAAGCCGCCGAGCGGCGGTTGCAAATCGAAATCCAGAACGCCCTGACCATCAAGGAGGCCAGCCATGGCTAAGGCAGCAACCGCCCCCGGTGGGGCATTCTTCGCCAATTGGCGGCAGAACATCATCTATATCGGTTTCGTGGTGATCTTCGTCGTCTTTGCGCTGACGCTGAACGACAAGGGATTCCTCAATCCTAACAACCTGCTGAACATTGTCCGCCAAACCGCCATGATCGCGGTGATGGCCGTGGCGATGACCTTTGTGCTGTCGGCGGGGGAAATTGACCTGTCCGTCGGCGCGGTCGCGGGGCTGGCCACGGTGACAGTCGCCATGGCGATTGCAGTGGCGGGGCCCTTGGGCGGCGTGCTGGCCGGGATTGCCACAGGGCTGGCCGTGGGCATGTTCAACGGCTGGCTGACCACCAAAGTCGGCATCCCGTCCTTCCTGACCACGCTGGCGATGATGGGCATCGCCAAGGGTGTGGCGATGTGGATTTCCGACACCGCCGCTGTGCCGATCCTGTCGCCCTCTTATTCGTGGGTCTTCGGCGGTGGGTCGGTCGGTCCGATCCCGGTGCTGATGTTCTGGATGGCCCTGATTGCCGGTGTCGGCCATGTCGCCCTGCGCCGCTCTGGCTTTGGCCGCCGCGTCTTGGCGACCGGGGGCGGGGAAACCGCCGCGCGCTATTCGGGCATCGACACGGCATCCATCAAGTTCCGCGTCTTGGTCCTGTCCTCCTGCGCCGCAGCGCTGGCCGGGATGCTCTACGCCGGTCGCCTGCAATCGGGCCGCTTCCAACTGGGCGAAGGGGATGAGTTGTCCGTCATCGCCGCCGCCGTTCTGGGGGGCACCAGCCTGTTTGGCGGCAAAGGCACCGTCATCGGCACCATCGTCGGCGCGCTGATGATCGGGCTGATCAACAACGGCCTGATCCTGATGGGGCTGGAGTTCAGTCAACAGCTGATCGCCCGTGGCGGGATCATCATCCTTGCCGTCGCCCTGAGCCAGAAGAAGCGCTGACCATGTATACGATCATCGGCACCGTCACCGCCCGCCCCGACACCTGCGAAGAACTGCTGGCGCTGCTAAAGGCTCAAGTCGCGCCGACGCGGGCCGAGGCGGGCTGCATCAACTATGACTTCCATGTCGATGCGGCAGACCCCTGTGTCTTCGTGTTCTATGAAAACTGGACCGACCGCGCGGCGCTGGATGCCCATCTGGCCATGCCGCATCTACAACCGCTGTTTTCCCAACTGGATCGCTTGCTGGCCTGTCCCGTCGACATTCGCCCCCTGACCATGCTGTCCGAAAGTGCCGCATGATGGCCGCGCCAGAGGCCGGAGCTTTGGATAAGCGTTTGAAACTTGGGATGGTCGGTGGGGGGCAGGGTGCCTTTATCGGCGGTGTCCATCGGATTGCCGCCCGTCTCGATGGGCGGTGGGCGCTTGTGGCCGGGGCATTCTCGTCCGATCCGCAGCGCGCGGCGGCATCGGCGGCCGACCTTGGGATTGCAGCGGATCGCGCCTATCGCGACTTCTCTGAAATGGCCTTGGCCGAGGCCGCACGCCCCGACGGGATTGACGCCGTCGCCATCGTGACGCCGAACCACCTGCACGCCGCTGTCGCGACCGCCTTTATCACGGCGGGTATTCCGGTGATTTGCGACAAACCGATGACCGCCACCTTGGCCGAGGCTGAGGATTTGGCGGCCTTGGTCGGCAAGACGGCTGTGCCTTTCCTGCTGACCCAGACCTATACCGGCTATCCGATGGTGCGCGAGGCGCGGGTGATGATCGCGCGCGGCGACATCGGCGAGGTGCGTCACGTGCAGGTGGAATATCTGCAAGACTGGCTGGCACAGCCCATCGAAAAGAGCGGTCAAAAGCAGGCGGCTTGGCGCACGGACCCGCTTTTGTCCGGTGTGGGCGGCTGTATCGCCGATATCGGCACCCATGCGGCCAATCTGGCGACTTTTGTCACGGGTGTGCCGTTGCAGGCGGTTCTGGCCGACCTGACCGCTTTTGAACCGGGACGGCGTCTGGACGACAATGCCTCGGTGCTGTTGCGCTTTGCCTCGGGGGCCAAGGGGATGATCTGGGCAAGCCAGATCACCCCCGGCACCAAGAACGCCCTGCGCTTGCGCATCGCGGGCGCAAAGGGGGGGCTGGCCTGGGAACAGGAAAACCCGGATGTCTTGGAGTTCACCCCGCTTGGCGCCGCAACGCGCCTGCTGCGCCGGGGGGACGGTCTGACCGGCACGGCCACGCGGATTCCGGCGGGTCATCCCGAAGGCTACCTTGAGGCGTTCGCAACCCTTTATTCAGATGCCGCCGATGTGCTGGACCGGTCCAAGGCCGCAGGGATGCAGCAGGACAGCGGCCTGCTGGCAACCGCGCAGGACGGACTGGCCGGAATGCGCTTTGTGGACGCCTGTGTGCGGTCAAGCCTTGCAGGCGGCGCATGGTTGTCCGTTTGACCTGACGCCTGCTGCGACTGTCCGATGCCCATCCGTCTGGACGGATCGCCGCAAACTGTGCGTGCCCCTTCCGAATACGGGCGGCGCACGGCTGGCATCTTTTTGAATGGCGCAGCCCAAAGACATGCAAAACCTGTAACAAGGCTTTGAAGGCACTAAAGGTTCACGGAAACCGTGGCAGCCCGTAGGGGAGTCGAACCCCTCTTACCTGGTTGAAAACCAGGTGTCCTAACCGATAGACGAACGGGCCACGCTGCCGGTGGGCGGGTGATAGTGGACCGGCGCGGCGGGCGCAAGGGGGAAAAACCGGATTTTCGGCACGCTTAGCGGTCGATCTTGGCACCCATCAGGGCGATGGCCTGCTGATAGACGGTGGCGGCGTTCCATTCTTCGATCACGGCAAAGTTCGGCTCGCCTTCTTGGTAACCAAGCCCCGGTTGCCAACCCTTTTGCGCCAGATAACTGGCGGTGGATGCCATCGCATCGGTCAGGCCCGACAAGTCCACCCGCCCGTCGCCATCCCCGTCGACACCGTAGGTCAGCGCATTGCCGGGCAGGAACTGGGTATGGCCCAACTCTCCATGCTTGGCCCCGACGGTGGCGGTGGTGATCGTGCCCTGATCCACCAGTTTCAGCGCGGCGATCAGGTGGGGGGTGAAGAAATCGCTGCGGCGGCAGTCATAGGCCAGCGTCGCGATGGCCGAGACCACATTGGTATCGCCCATGAAGCCGCCAAAGCCCGTCTCCATCCCATGGATCGCCAAGAGAACCCCGGCAGGCACGCCATATTGCCGTTCCAGCGCAGCATAGAAGTCGGGGTTGCGCGCCTTTTTCTTGCGGCCTTGGGCGATGATCGTATCCGCCCCACGCACCTGCAGGAACTTTTCCAGCGTGTATTTGAAGCTTTTCTGGTTGCGATCCGCCCCGATGGTGGCCCGCGAATAGCTGGTGCCCATCAGCGCGTCGATGTCTCTTTGGCCGACGCCCGCTGCCGCGGCCTCCGTCGCCATCACGGGTTTCCACGCCTCAAACTGGCCGGATGTGTCGCTGCATTGCACGGCATGCACTGGGGCGGCGCTGAGGCCTGCAATGAGTGCTATGACAAAGCCCAAGGAAATGCGCGTGACCAAAACCTGTCCCTCCGAAACCGATACCCGAACCATCAGAGGCAAGTTTAGGCAAAGCCGGGCGCGACGCAACAGGGGGATGCAGGCCGGGCGGGTTTCACCACCGAAGGCCTGCGAGGCGATCAAATCGCCATCGCCAAAAGCGCGACCAAGAGGATGGCCCCCAGCATCCCGCCCATCGCCGCCCCGGCCCCGCCATCATCCACCGCCGTCACATCGGGGACGTCGGGATCTTC
>CALRPK020000148.1:0-5495 GCA_943370015.1 Paracoccus haematequi | reverse complement strand
TGCCGCGATTTGGTTCTGGCGATGCTGGACGATGGCCACCGCCCGACGGCGATCCTTGGTACCACCGATATCGCGGCCATTGGCGCGATTCATGCCTGCGCGATGCGCGGGCTGTCAGTGCCGGGGGATGTGTCAGTGACGGGCTTCGATGACCTGCCCGCCGCGCGCTATGTCATGCCGCAACTGACCACGGTGGCGCATCCCTACCGCGCGATTGCCCGCCATGCGGTAGCGGTTCTGCTCGCGCGAATTGCCGGGGTGGAGCCACCCGTGGCCGCGCCAGAGGTCACGGCCTTGGCACTGGTGGCACGCGGCACCACCGCCGCGCCTAGGGCCTAAGCGGCGGGTGATCCGGCATCAATTGCGCCAATGGCGGCACGCCCCCGGTTGCCGTGGCGGTGGCTAGGGACGCTGCCGCCGCGCGGTGCCCAAGCTCCAGCGCCTGCGCGACGGGCCAGCCTTCGTGCAGGCCAAAGATCACCCCGGCACAGAACGCATCCCCCGCGCCCACGGGGCTGATGATCCGGTCCGGTGCCACAGGCGCGGGGCGGGACAGCACCACATCCTCACCAACCCACAGGCCCAGTTCGGCGGAATGGATCACCACCGACCGCCGCACGCCACCCTGAAGCAACGCACGCGCGGCGGCGGTCAGACCCTCCACATCCCCCGGCCCGGCGATGGGCAGGCCGGTGGCGCGGGCGGCCTCCACCTCATTCAGGAACAGATGGTCAATCTCGGGCAAGGTCGCCTGCACCGTGGCGCGAAAGGCGGGGCCGTCATTCGACACAAGGTCCACACATGTCACCAAACCAGACGCGCGGGCGGCGGAGAGGAGGTCCGCCGCCCCGGTCCGACCCTCTGGGCCGATCCGGTCCAGACGGGCGAGAAGGTTCAGATAGCCAAGGTAGAAGATGCGCGCCCCGGTCTGCGACAGCGTCTCCATCGGCACATGATCCGGGCCGAACAGATCATTCGTCCCACCGTGGTAAAAGAAGGTGCGGCTGTCCCCCGGCACGGTCATCACATGAGTATGCGCGGTGGTGGCATCGGCCACCGCCAGATGCGCCACCACCCCGGCGGCGTCACAGGCGGCGCGCACGGTTTCTGCATGGCGGTCCTGCCCGATCAAACCCACGGCGTGCAGCGGCAGGCCGGTTTGCAGCGCGGCAAGGTCGATCACCACATTCGCGGCCCCGCCACCCACGCCCTCAGCCTCAGTCAAAATATGGACAAGGTCGCTTTTCGCGGGCCAGCGGTCGATCGCGTGGACGATGTCCACGATCCAGTTGCCCGCGCAGATGATCCCCCCGGATCGCATCAGGCGACTTCGTTCCACAGGGGGTGAAGTTTGGGCTCATCCTCCACAACGGTCGCGAAACGCCCGATGGGGTCGAGGAAGTAGTTATCGGTCAGATCATCATTGCACTGGCTGATCTCAGCCACAAAGACCGCGCCCTGCCCCACCTCCCCCCAAAAGGAATGCTGCATCCCGCGGGGGATCGTGATCCCCTGACCGGGACGCAGGCGGATCGGCGCACCGTAAGGATCGGCCACAACGCGGCCATCGACCAGCACGGGGGCATCGCCAAAGCTGCCCTCACGGGTAAAGGACACCATCAGGTTCCCGCCCCCGCGCACGATGATATCTTCCAGCTTCATCTTATGGGCGTGATAGGGGGTGACTTGCCCTTCGGCCACGAAAAGCAGCTTTTCGGCATAGGGCAGCGTTGCCGGATCACCCTGCACGCCATTCCTCGCAGAGAACAGCGTCAGCCCCTTGGCAGCAAAATCACCAAGGCCAAAGTCCGTGACATCCCAGCCGAGTTGGCGTTGCCGCAGATGCGCCGAGAGGTCGGGGTTGGCTTTGTGGTCGGTCTCTGACCACTCCGCCCAATCGGGCAAAAGCCAGCGATATTCGGCCAGCATCCCCCGCGCGGCACGCAGGGCGGTGTTGATCTCTGACCGTTTCATGCCTGCCCCTGATACTGCACCGCGACGGTGCTGTTGGTGATGCCCGCCTGCAATGCCGCTGTCAGCACGGCATGGTGATCCGCAGCCTCTGACGGGGTGGCGCAAGGAAAGCCCTTGGCATCGCCGCCTGCGAGTTCATCGACATAGGCCGCCCACATCTGCTGGATCGCATCGGTGAAGCCGAATTCGAAAATCCCGCCGGTGATGGTTGGGAAAAGTCCGGCAAAGCCCAGATCCTCGGTCTGCCAGCATTGGGTGCCGCCGGGTTCATAGCGCATGAATTGCCATTGGCGCGGCGATTTGGTGGTGAAATAGGCCGAACCCTTCATCCCCAGAACCTTGATCGACCAAGTGTTCGCCTCACCCGGAGCAATACGCCATGTTTTCAGCACCAGTGGGAAATCCCCGGCCGGATCACGCACAGTGCCGGTGATGGTGGCATTGTCCCAAGTCTCGCAGGGCACGCGGTTGCCTTGGCCATCGGGGCGGGTGGTGACACGCTTGACCAGACTGGCCGTCACGGTTTCGGGTCGCCAGCCAAGGCGCAAGGGCACGTGCAGCACATGCATCCCCAGATCGCCCATGCAGCCATATTCGCCATTCACGCCGACCATCCGCTTCCAGTTGATCGGCTTGTCTGGGTTGATGTCGGAGGAATGGAGGAACGCGGCCTCAACCTCTAGCACCGGGCCGACATGACCCTTGCGGATGAAGTCCACCACCTTCTGCGCGCCAGGGTAAAACGGCATCTCGGAGGAACAGCGCACCAGAAGATCAGGCCGCGCCTTGATCGCGGCATCAATCGTGGCGTTTTGTGCGGCATCCATGCCAAAGGGCTTTTCGCCGAACAGGTGTTTTCCGGCAGCGATGATCGCGGGGTAAAGTTCGGCGTGCAGCACATGCGGCACGGCGCAATAGACGGCATCCACCTCGGGGTTGGCCAGAAGTTCGCGGTAATCTGTAGTCTTTTGGCGCACCGAGGGCAGATGGGTGGAAAACCAGTCCATCAGGCTTTCGTTGGTGTCACAGACCGCCACGATCTCGGGCCGGGCCTTGGCGTCGGTCAGGTGCAGCCAGCGCGCGGCGGCGCTGGCAAGCTCGCGCCCCATCAGACCGCAGCCGATGATGCCGAAACGGATCACGCGGGTCATCAGAGGGCGTCCTTCAGAAAACGCATCGCGGCATCCGGGCGGGCGCCGTCATGGACCACCGCCATCAACGCGCGGGTGATGCCGCCGGGGTTGGGATTGTGGATCACGTTGCGGCCATAAACGATGCCGCGCGCGCCCTGTTGCATCAGTTCGGCGGTGCGGGTCAGGATTTCTTCGTCGCTGACCTTGCCGCCGCCGCGCACCAGAACCGGGATGCCTTGGGCGATTTCAATCACGCGGTGGTAGTCGCGGACGTTATCGCAGGGGTCGGCCTTGATGATATCGGCGCCCAATTCCACCGCTTGGCGCACCAAGGGCAGGATCAGGTCAATGTTGCCATCGACCATATAGCCGCCCTTGGAATTGTCCTGCATCACAAGGGGTTCAACCATCAGGGGCATCCCCATGATGTCACATTCCCGCTTCAGCGCATTCACATTGCGGATGCAGGCACGATACACTTCGGGCTGGTCGGGCAGCATCAGCAGGTTGACCACCACACAGGCCGCATCCAGCGCCATCGCCTGCTCCAGCGGGCGGTCAATCACCTCAGAGAACAGCACGCGCGGCAGGGGGGTGCCGTAGACATTGGCGATATCGGTGCGCAGGACCAATGCGGGGCGGTCCTTGCCGGGGATCGCTTGCAGGATCGGCGCGGTGCCGGGGGGAAGCTGGATCGCATCAGGCTTGGCATCGGCGACGATCTTGATCGCCTTGTGCATATCCTCAATCCCGCCAAGAAAAGTCTTTTCGTTGAACATCCCGTGGTCGATCGCCACATCAAAGCAATTCCCCGACACCCCGAACAGGCGGTTCATACGAGCGGATTTCATGCGCGGCAGTTCCTTTACGTGGCGGGGTGTGTAAACGTTTACATGATCGATAAGGCGTGAGGGTGAGTCTGTCAACTGGAACGCTTCCGCTTTGCCGAAAGCCAGCTTCCGTTTAGGATGTTCTGATCCAAACGCAGGGGGGTGACCATGTCTGATTGCTCGCAGGACAAGACACTGTCGACCACGTTGCAGGACAGGATTTCCCTTCCCCTCAATGAATGGGAACAGGTTTCGCTTTGCCAGTTCACCGAAAGCGCGCGCCGTTATCTGGCACAATGTATTGCCGCCGGGCTTGACGACGTGAAAGCCGGGCGTATGACGGAAATGACGGACACTGCGTTGGACGCGCGCCTCAAGCGGTTCAGGAAACGAAGCTTGTTTCCTGAACCAGATGCTTGAAAAGCGTCACAACCCCTTGCTGCGATAAGTCTTGGCCACGCGGTCGATGGCGACGATATAGGCGGCGACGCGCAGGTCTTCGACGTCTTTGCGGCTGTGCCAGATTTCGCGCATCGACTGGTAGGCCGTCCGCATCGTGTCATCCAGACCCGAGCGCACCAGCGCCAGTTCATCCGATCCGGTCAGGAATTTTTCCTTGAAATCCGGTGACAAGGACCAACCGAGGTGTTGGTCGGCCGACAGTCTTTCTAACTCTTCCACCAGCAGGCGCGAGCGGGATTCCTCGGCCCGGCGCTGCATGCGGCCAAAGCGGATGTGCGACAGGTTCTTGACCCATTCGAAGTAGGACACCGTCACCCCGCCCGCATTGGCATACATGTCGGGGATGATGACCGTCCCCTTCTGGCGCAGGATTTCATCCGCGCCAAAGGTGATGGGGCCATTCGCAGCCTCAAGGATCAGGGGGGCTTGGATACGGGCGGCGTTGTGCAGATTAATGACACCCTCCATCGCGGCGGGGATCAGGATGTCGCAGGGCAGTTCCAGCGCGGCAGCCCCATCGGGGGAGAAGGTGGCCCCCGGAAAGCCCGCAAGCCCACCCGTCGCCGCAAGGTGCTGCTTGACCGCCTCAACCGACAGGCCCACGTCATTCACCAAGGCCCCGTCGCGCTCGATGATGGCGGTGATGATCGCGCCATCCTCTTCGGACAGGAATTTCGCGGCGTGATAGCCCACATTGCCAAGGCCTTGGACGATCACGCGCTTGCCGTCCAGCCCGCCCGACAGATGGGCCAGCGCCACATCCTCGGGGTGGCGGAAGAATTCGCGCAGGGCGAATTGCACGCCGCGCCCTGTCGCCTCCACCCGGCCCTGAATCCCGCCCGCGTGGGGCGGTTTGCCGGTCACGCAGGCCTTGGCATTGATGTCGGTGGTGTTCATGCGGGCGTATTGGTCGGCGATCCACGCCATCTCGCGCTCCCCCGTGCCCATGTCCGGGGCGGGGACGTTCTGCGCCGGGTGGATCAGGTCGCGCTTGATCAGCTCATAGGCAAAGCGGCGGGTGATCTGTTCCAGTTCATGCTCATCCCAGGCGCGGGGATCGATGCAGAGACCGCCCTTGGAGCCGCCGAAGGGCGTT
>CALRPK020000147.1:0-5501 GCA_943370015.1 Paracoccus haematequi | reverse complement strand
CCCTGTTTGGCGACCACCTTGGACAGTTCACCGGGGGCGAGGGTATCGGTCCCCTTGAACATCAGATGTTCCAGAAAATGCGCGATGCCGGATTTTCCCGGTGCCTCATCCGCCGCCCCGGTGCGATACCACACCATATGCACCACCACGGGCGCGCGGTGATCTTCAATCACCACCACTTGCAGGCCATTCTTCAACGCAAAGGTCGTCACATCCTCGGCCAGCGCGGGGCTGGTCAGGGACATCATCGCCATCAACGGCAAACCCATTCGGAAACGCATGTCACCTCCGCTTTGGTCCGTCACGCCGGACCTTTGGCAGGGAACCTGCGCCGGGAATGGCAGGGGATCAACCCCGGCCTACGCGGTTGTTACTTTTCGCCATCCTGCGGGGGTGGGGCCGATGGGGTGCGCGCCCCGGCCTTGCGCCAGCGCCAGAGTTCCGCCTGCTGGTCCAGCGACATGTCGGCATAGGCGGCATAATAGACGTTTACGTTGAACAGACGCTCCAACAGGCGGCCGTTGTTGTCGCGACGCCAGTTCAGATCTTCGGCGGCCAGCGTGTCGCGAATGCCACCCGTCACGCCAAACCGCCCGGCCGAAGCGACAAGCGCCCCATCCGCCGATGGCACGCCCCCCGCGGGACGCAGGTTGCCGCCAAGCGCGGCCACCGCATCGGCCTGCGGGTTGTGATCGGTCAGGTTCGCACCGCCCGGCGTCGGTTCTGGCAGGGCGGCAAGGTCGGTCGGCATCTCAAGCGCCTTGGGCGGCAGGATGGCAAATTCATCCGGCGTCCCGTCCGAGCGGATGTTCATCAACTCAGGAACGCGGTCAGACCGACCACAGGCCGAAAGCGCCAGCATCGCCGCACCCGCCAGTGCGAGGATCATCTGTGCTGACCGCATAATCGCCTCCGTCCAGTTTCAGCCTTCGTCTTAGCGCAAGCCGCCCCGCCCGTCACGGGTCTTTCAGTCACTTGCCCTTGTGTGCCTTGTCAGGCGTCTTGCCTGCGAACAGGATCAGGCCAAACGCCCCGGCAAAGATCGTGACATCGGCCACGTTGAACGCATAGGGGTTCTCAAAACCGCAGCAGGACATGTTCAGGAAATCCGCCACCGCACCATAAAGGATGCGGTCAATCACATTGCCCAAGGCCCCGCCGATCAACAACCCGGTCGAGATCAGATGCCAGCGCGCCGCGTCGCCCTTGCCCGCCGTTTCCCGCGCCGTCCAAACCCAGACCCAGCCCGAGATCACAAGCGAGACGGCAATCAGCACCCAAGGCATGAAGTCGGCATCATTGGCAAAGAGGCCGAAGTTCACCCCTTGGTTCCATGCCATGCGAAAGGTCAGGAAGGGGGCGACCACATCAATCTCGCCCCGGTTCATCAGATCAAGCCAGCGCACCACGAAAAACTTCGTGATCTGGTCCAGAAGGAAGGTCGCCGCCGCGACTTTGGCTGCCAACCGCATGGGATCAGTGCCGGAAATGACGCTGGCCGGTAAAGACCATGGCCAGACCTGCGGCATCGGCGGCGGCGATCACCTCATCGTCGCGCATCGATCCACCGGGTTGGATGATGGCCGTCGCCCCGGCCTCTGCCGCCGCGATCAGGCCATCGGCAAAGGGAAAGAACGCATCCGACGCCACGACCGATCCTTGGGTCAGCGGGGTAGACAGGCCCAGCGCCTCGGCCATGTCCTGCGATTTGCGGGCGGCGATGCGGGTGCTGTCGATCCGGCTCATTTGCCCTGCACCCACGCCGACGGTCGCGCCGCCTTTGACGTAAATGATCGCGTTGGATTTGACGTGCTTGGCGACCTTCCACGCGAACTGCAGGTCCGTCAGTTCCGCATCCGTGGGCGCGCGTTTGGTGACAACCTTCAGGTCAGCGGGCGAGATGAAGCCCGCATCCCGATCCTGCACCAAGAACCCGCCCGCCACCTGTTTGAATGCCAACCCCTTGGAGCGTGCATCTGGTAGGCCAGCGGTGGTCAAAAGGCGCAGGTTTTTCTTGGTGGCAAAGATCGCCTTGGCCTCATCGCTGGCACCAGGGGCAATGACGACTTCGGTGAAAATCTCAATGATCTTTTCCGCCGTCTCAGCGTCCAGCGGCTGGTTCAACGCCACGATCCCGCCGAAGGCAGAGGTGCGGTCGCAGTCATAGGCGCGGGAATAAGCCTCGGCCAAAGTCGCGCCCACCGCCACGCCGCAGGGGTTGGCGTGTTTGATGATGGCACAGGCCGGGGCGTCGCCTGCGAATTCCGCCACCAGTTCAAAGGCGGCGTCGGTGTCGTTGATATTGTTGTAGGACAGTTCCTTGCCCTGCCATTGCCGCGCCGTCGCCACGCCTTCGCGCCGCGATCCGTCGGTGTAGAAGGCCGCCGATTGATGCGGGTTTTCGCCGTAGCGCAACCCCTGCGCCAGCTTGCCGCCAAAGGTCTTGTGGCGCGGCGTCCGCTCACCGATCTGACCCGCCATCCATGCCGACACAGCGGTGTCATAGGCCGCCGTCTTGGCATAGGCCGTCAGCGCCATTTTCTGGCGGAAGGCCAAGGTGGTGGCCCCGTCATGCGCGGCCATCTGGTCAAGGAAGGGTTGGTAGTCGCTGGGGTCGGTCAGCACAGTCACAAAACGGTGGTTCTTCGACGCGGCCCGGATCATCGCCGGACCGCCAATGTCGATATTCTCGATGCAAGTGGCGTGGTCGGCACCCTTGGCCACGGTTTCTTCGAACGGGTACAGGTTCACGATCAACAGGTCGATCGGTTCGATCCCATGCGCGGCCATCGCCAGCAGGTGTTCGTCGTCGTCGCGCAGCGCCAAGAGCGCGCCATGCACATTGGGATGCAGGGTCTTGACCCGACCGTCCATCATTTCGGGAAAACCCGTCACTTCGGACACGTCGCGCACCTTCAACCCCGCCGTGCGCAACATCCCCGAGGTGCCGCCGGTCGAGATCAACTCAACCCCCCGTGCCGCCAAAGCGCGGGCAAGGTCCAGAAGCCCCGACTTGTCCGATACGGAAATCAACGCGCGTCCAATGGGAACAAGGTTTGGCACGGGGCGGGCCCTCCTGAATGCGACTCGAACTAGACCGGAACCGGCAAATCCTCGCGGTCCAGATCGCGGATGGCCAGCGGAGTATCCTGTGCCTTCGCCAAGGTCCAGCCGATCCGCGTCTGAAGCACGGTCACTAGGCCGGAAAGCACGATCTGTTTTGTCGCACGCGGCTGCAAACGCCCTTTTTCAAGGTAGACTGAGGATTGCAGCGTCAATTCGCAGCGCCCGTCATGTCGGAAGACCCAAATCTCACCGGACTTCAGCGCCATCGAAACGGCCGTGCCGCCCATGTCCAACTGCGCATCCACATCCGGGTGCAGATGCAACCGCACGGCAAAGGGAATGCCCGCGCCCTTGGCCAACAGGGGGGACAGGATGCGCGTCTCTGTCGGGGTGCGTGCTTCCAGAAGGTCTGTCCCGGTCAGGCGACGTCCTGCGATATCAAGGCTGAGGACGCGGCCATGGGTCAGGCCATGCGTCACACTCCACCCGCCATGCGCGGCAGAGACATGCAGCCCTGCGTTGTCCTGCGCCTGATTGACGCCCAAAACCGGGGCGCGGTCAGTCAGGATATCCTGCGTGCCGCGCCCGAACCGGCTGGACGAAAACCCTTCAAGCGACAGCGTCGAATGGCTGGCCGTCGCCCGCCCCGCCCGCCGCCATTCCGCGCCGAAAGGCGTGCCCGATCCGCAACTGACGATCAATGGCCGCCGCCCCGAGGTTAGTTCAAAGCCCAGCGTTGACGAATGCGCCGACTGTCCCGCCCGCCCCCCGGGCGGAGGGGCGCAATCGACGATCACCGTCGTCCGCCCCGAGGCCAGACGGGCAAAACCCATCGCCAACCCCGGCCCCGGCGCGCCGCGCACGCCCGACAGCGCCAGCGCCGTGTCGAGCCGCCCCTCCAGCCCACGCCCGCCGCCGTGGAACCGCGCCAAACCGCCATCCGCATGACGCAAGGCCCGCAGCGTGGGGGCCATCCGTTCCATCGCCGCCGGGATTTCGGGGGGGATGGCGGCCTCAGCCTCGGTCAGGGCCAGACGCGCCCAGTTCAGCAGGGTGAAAACTTCCAGCAATTCTTCGGGGTTGCGCGTGGGGATACCGCCGCCCGCGTCGATTTCCTGCCGACAATCCTGCGCCATAGCGGCCAGCGCCGGGCGGGTCAGGGCCTGCATCCCCTCGAGTGCCAACCCGGCAACGATCAGGCCGGTCAGCGCCTCAAACCGGGGCAGGCCGGGTTGGGCCTTGGTCCAACTGCGCGCCAGATAGCGCACCTGATGGCTGGCCGAGGCGAAATAGGCCGACGAATCCGCCTGCGGTCGCCCGACCAGCAAAAAGGGCGCATGGTTGATCCAGCGGATCAACCGCCGCCCGGTCAGGTCCGGGGTCCAACCTGCGCCCGTGCCCTGTGGCGTGGCAGTGATCCAGCCATAGGTCCAATCCTGTGCCCGCTTTCGCGCGGCTGCGTCAGCGACGGCAGCCAGATCGTCCAGCCAGCCAAATCCGTGGATGTCCGCCGCAAAGGTGGCATCGGGCGGGGTGATGTCCCAGATCGACTGTCCCGGCGCCTCGATCAGATGGCCCGCGAACAGGAAATTCCCTGCGACCAACTGCTTGCCACGTGCATAAAGCCCGATGGACCGGGGTTCTGGTTGCGACACAAAGCCAGAGGCGGGCTTGCCCAATCCGGCCCGCCATATGGCAAGCCGCTTGCCAAGCGTCATGCCGCCCCCCTGCGCGCCGCCAATTGCCGCCATATCACCCTGCAACGCAAAACTGCCCGTCCGGGTTCAGCCCCGGATCGCGGGTGACACTAGCCGCGCCTGCCGCGAATGTCACCCGCCCTGCGGCGCGAAGGTCCACTCAATTGTCGTTGATGTCGCGGTCCCACAGCTTCGCTTGTCCCGCCCGCGCGCCAAACACCGCGCGCAAACCCAGCCATGACAAGCCCGACAGGACGGCAAAGACAAGGACCAGTGGCGCAAGGCTGTGCGAGATACCCAGCGCCACGATCAATCCGGTCAGCACCGCGCCCAACGCAAAGCCAAGGAAGATGAACCCCGGCAGCGCCACCTCAAGCGCGCCAAGCAGGAACCCGCCCGCAACCCAAACCCACCAGACCTGCCAAAGCATGGATCAGCCCCGCGCTTTCAACAGGTTGAAGGCGTTGCCGAATGCCTCCATCGCGGCGGCGGGCAGGATGATGGTCTGCTTGCCTTGCCCCACGGCGACGGCTTGCAATGCCTCGACCTGTTTCAGGGCCACCTGATATTGCGCGGCCTCGAGCCCGCTTTCCTTGATCGCGCCCGCGATGACGGCGGTGGCGAATGCCTCAGCCTCAGCCGTGATGCGCTTGGCTTTGGCCTGCTGTTCGGCGGCGTAAAGTTCGGCGTCGGCGGACAGTTCGACGGCGCGCTTTTTCCCCTCAGCTTCCATCACCT
>CALRPK020000146.1:0-5543 GCA_943370015.1 Paracoccus haematequi | reverse complement strand
CGGTTGAAATCGTCGGCCTTGAAGGCCTCAATCTGGTTCAGGATCGTGGATTGCAGCGGGTTGTCTTGCGCTTGGGCTGGCAAGGCAGCGAGAGCGAGCAGGAAAGCAAAAGCAGGTCCGCGCATGGCAGGTTCCTTTCGCGGTGATGTCCCCGCAAAGGAGTGTAGGGCGGTGGGCTGGGCTGTCCAGTGGCGCGCAGCGTTCAGGTCGGAAGCGGGGGGTTTCACACCCCCCGCACCCTCCGTGGGGTACTTAAGCCAAGATGAATGGCCGCGAAGTCGGGTAGGGTGCGCATTCATCGCGCACCCCCGATCCAGATCAGCCGACCAAGTCGCCCGACAACCCCTTGTCAATCAATGCAATCGTTTCGGCCACGCCATAAAGCGCCACGAAACCACCAAAGCGTGGCCCGTCCGAGGCACCCAAGAGCACCTCATAGAGCGCCTTGAACCAATCCCGCAGCGGCTCGAACCCGTGATCCTTGCCCACGGCAAAGACCATGGATTGCAGGGCGTCGGCATCAAGCCCGCCCTCCCACGCGGCCAACCGCGCGCGCAGATCGACCATCGCTGCGCGTTCTTGGTCGTTCGGCAGACGGAACACGCGGTTCGGCGCGATCTTGTCGGCAAAGTAGCGCACGGCAAACCCGGCGGCCGCGTCCAGATCAGGATGGGTTTCAGGCGAGGCTTCAGGCGCATAGGCACGGATATAGCCCCACAGCCCCTTGGCCTCCTTGGCCCCGGCCACGGAGGCGAGGTTCAGAAGCATCGAGAACGGCACCACCATTTTCGATTCAGGCGGGTTTCCCGAATGGATGTGCCAGACGGGGTTGTTTACCTGACCGTCCACGTCCTGCGTCGGATAGGCGCGGAGTTGCTGGTGATATTCGTCCACCGCACGCGGGATCACGTCGAAATGCATCCGCTTGGCCGTCTTGGGCTTTTGATACATGAAATAGGACAGCGACTCTGTCGCGGCATAGGTCAGCCATTCGTCGATGGTCAGACCGTTGCCCTTGGATTTGGAAATTTTCTGGCCCTGATCATCCAAGAACAGCTCATAGGTCATGTGGTTGGGTTTGCGCCCGCCCAGAACCTCACAAATCCCGTCATAGATCGGGGTGTTGGTGCTGTGGTCCTTGCCATACATCTCAAAGTCCACATCCAGCGCCGCCCAGCGGGCACCGAAATCGGGCTTCCATTGCAGCTTTACGTTGCCGCCGGTGACGGGAAGGGTCCATTCGCGCCCATCCTCATCGTCGAAAGTGATGGTGCCATCCTTGGCGTTCACCTCTTTCATCGGAACGTACAGAACCCGGCCCGTTTCGGGGTGGATCGGCAGGAAGGCGGAATAGGTTTTCTGCCGCTCATCCCGTAGGGACGCCAGCATTATCGCCATGATCGCATCGTAACGCTCTGCCGCCAGCCGCAGCGTGTCGTCAAAGCGGCCCGATTTGTAGAATTCGGTCGCGCTGATGAATTCGTATTCAAACCCAAAGGTATCCAAGAAACGCCGCAGCATGGCGTTGTTGTGATGGCCAAAGCTTTCGAACTCGCCGTAAGGATCAGGGACCGAGGTCAGTGGCTTTTGCATATGCTGGCGCAGCATGTCCTGCTGCGGCACGTTCTCCGGCACTTTCCGCATGCCGTCCACATCGTCGGAAAAACAGATCAGCCGCGTCGGGATGTCGCTGATGATCTCAAATGCGCGGCGGATCATCGTTGTGCGCGCCACCTCGCCGAAGGTGCCGATATGGGGCAGGCCCGACGGACCGTATCCGGTCTCAAACAGCACATAGCCCTTTTCCGGCGCCTTCTTTTCAAAGCGTTTGAGGATCGCGCGCGCCTCTTCAAAGGGCCATGCTTTTGATTTCATCGCGGCGTCACGCAGGGCAGACATCGGCAATCCTCAAGGAAACGTGCGGAAACCCCATGTCACCGCAGCCCCCGTCCTCTATTGCCGCCCCCGCCCCGCGTCAATAATCATGGGGCAAACAGAAAGGTTTGTTCCATGTCCGACTCTCCCCCGTCGATGTCCCCGCAAGATGCGCTGGTCGCCGTGATGATCGCCGTCTCCGCCTCGGACGAGCAGTTGCGGACAGCGGAACTGGTGGCCATCCAGCGCATCGTCAACCATGCACCTATTTTCGCGGGCTATGACAGCGACCGCATTCGCCAGATCAGCCAGACCGTCTTTGACCTGTTCGAAGAAGAGGACGGGCTAGACGCCCTGTTCGGCCTGATCCGCGACGCCCTGCCCGAGCGGTTGAATGAAACCGCTTATGCGTTGGCATGCGACGTGGTCGCCGCCGACGGCAAGCTGCCGGACATGGAGTTGCGCATGCTGGAAGAGGTACGCGAGGAATTGGCCGTGGACCGCCTGCATGCCGCTGCCATCGAATGGGGCGCGAGGGTCAGGCACCTGCGCGCCTGATCCGTGGTCAGTCGCGCCCCGTGTCAGCCATGGGCGGAGGTGTTGGATAATCAATCTCGATTTCGATCCTGCGGTTTTTGGCACGTCCTTCTTCGGTGACATTGTCCGCGATAGGAAGCATCTCTCCTTTGGAGACCGCATCGATGCGGGCCGGATCGACGCGACCACTGAGCACAAGTTCCCGAACGACTGTTGCAGCCCGGGCCGCGCCGAGGCCAAGGTTGTCGACATAGGGCGATCCTTCTGCCACGGCGACGTTGTCTGTGTGCCCGGTCACCGTAACTTGGGCATCGCTGGACAAGGCGCTTTCTGCGATTCGCGCCATTAGGTCGCGTGCCTGTTCGGTCAATTCCGTTGAGCCCGACTCGAATCCGCCTCCTTCACCGATGGTGACGTGAATCTGCCCATCGCGGCGTTCGACCGTCACCAAGCCTTCGGCGATCTCTTGCTCCAAGGCCACCGACAGCTTTGCCTTGGCAAAACCGGGACTGCGACCGGGGCCGGATTGACTGCCGCCATCGCCACCTTGACCAACCTCTGCTTCGGCACGCTGCGTGTCGGCGGTAGCAGGGTCCGTCCCTGTTGCCGTGTCGATCGGGGCCGCCCCACCCGAGGCATCCGCATTGGGGGCAGGATCGGCAACCGCACCAGCCGCCTTGGCCAAGGCTTCTGCCAGCACTTTGGCGTCGGGTTGGCCTTCGCCCTTTGGCAATCGAAGCGTGACGGTGCTGTCGCCCTGCTCGATCTTGACTTCACCCGACGCCAGAGCCTGCAAAAGCGCCTCTGCCGCCGCCTGTCCCTGCGCTTTGGCCAGCGCTTCGGATTGCTGTTCGGCCTCGGTCTGGGTCTCGCCGCGACGGTCATCGGGCGCAGGTGGCGTTTCACCCACGGGCTCGGTCGACTCGGCAGCAGGGTCTTTGGTGTGGCCTGCCCCACCGTTGAAATCCAACTCGATCACTTGACCGTTTTCCGGATGCGGCATGATTGGTGCAATCATCGACGCGCCAAAGGTTTCGCGCATCGAACCGGCCATCTTTTCAAAAGACGGCTCATCGAATTTGGCGAATCCCAAGATCAGCACGAAAAACGCCATCAGGTTGGTGGCAATATCGGCAAATGTCGCCAGCCATGCGGGCGCGCCGACGGGGGGGCATTTCGGGCATTCGTCTTCGTCGTCATCGTCATCGACAACGGGCGGCGCGGCCCCTTTGCCGGGCAACTGGCGCACATTCGACGCCATGTCAGGCCGCCATCAGTTTTTCCTGCGCCTTTGGCGGCAGGATAGAGATCATGTTTTCTTGCACATTGCGGGGGCTGTCCCCACGGGCAATGCCGCGCAAGCCTTCGATCACCATTTGGCGATAGGCGACTTCATCCCCGGTCATGCCTTCCAGCTTCACAAGGATCGGGCCAAACACCACATTGGCCACCAAGGCACCATACAGCGTTGTCAGCAGCGCCACGGCCATTGAGGGGCCGATGGATTTGGGGTCAGACATATTGCCCAGCATCAGCACCAGACCAATCAATGTCCCGACCATCCCCATCGCCGGACCATAATCGACCCAGGCTTTCACGGCCCCTTGATTGGCTTCGTGTCGGGATTTCATCGCCTTGATTTCCATCTTCAACTGTTTGACCAGCTTGGCCTCATCCGCGCCATCGACCAGCATTTGCAGGCCTTTTTCGCAGAACTTGTCCGGCACGGGCTGGCCTTCCAAGGCCATCATCCCGTCCTTTCGCGCGATCGTCGAAAGCTCCACCATGCGTTCGATCAACTCTTCGACCGAGGGGACCGAAGCTTTGAAAACCTTACCCATCGCTTTGAAATGGCTTATGAAAACATCCATTGGCTTGGTCAGCATGACCACGAACACGGTCCCACCAAAGACAATCACAAGCGATGCGTAGTCGACAAAAGGGGCCACGCCTCCGGCATAGATCATCGATCCGATGATCATGACCGTTGCTCCGATCAGGCCAACCAGCGTTGCGATATCCATGTCGTATCCGTTCTTGTCCCACCACAGGGGTCTAGAACGCCGAAACGCCGCGCTCTGTTAGGAGCAGATCACAGTCAAGCGTAAAGACCCGCCCACCGCGCCAGAAGATCCCGCTGCAATCCACGCGCGCGGCGCAGCCACGCCTTGCCGCCGGGGGGGCTTTCGCGTTCGGCCATGCTGAGGCCGTCGCGGCGCTTGGTATCGGCGGAAAGGATTGCAAACACCAGCTCACGCCCCGATGCGGGCTGGATGTAGCCCACAAGGCTGGAGGCGAAGTTCAGCGTTCCGGTCTTGCCGATCACCCGTACCGGACCGCCAAGCCCCTCTTCGCCCTCTTCCGGCGCGCCCAGATCGCGTAGCACCGCCTTAAAGGTTTGGGCCATCGGGGTGGCCTGTGCCGCCACCAAGGCATGGGCAAAGTCCAATGCGCTGATGCGCGAGGCCGCGCCAAGGCCGGAATGATCGACGAATTTGCCCCGCGCACCCAAACGCTCCGCCGCCCAATCGGTCATCTGCGCGCCCGAGGCGGCCAGCCGCCCTGCGCCCGATGACGACAGCCCCATCACCTCTGCCGTCAGGTTGGTGGAATGGCGCAGCATCCCGCGCAGGATGTCCGGCAAGGGATCAGACCCGAATTGCGCCAAGACCTGCCCCTGCGGCCGTTGCCCAACGAGGGCGGGCGCGGGCAGGTCGATCCCCTGCGCGCGGGCAAGGACATGGAACACCTCTGCCGCGTAGCGCCCCGGATGGCGGACGGGCAGCCAACGACTGCCACCCTTGCCCAAAGCAGCGGCGGCGACGGTCCATTCCTCGGCCTCTTGCCCATTGCGATAGGTGAACAGCGGGGTTTCACGGTCCGCAACGGACACACGTGCCATGCTGACGGGTGGCACAAAGCGTTCCCCCCTTGCATCAACCGAAGTGCCCCAGCCGCCCTTTTGCCGCTTCCATTCAAAATAGACGCGGTTGAAATTCAGGTTCAGACCCGAAATCGCGGGGTTATAGCCCACGTAATCGGGCTGGTCGGTGCTAATTTCGTCGATCTCTGGCAGGGCACCATCCCAGACCAGATAGCGCCCGGTGCACCCCCGCACCCCAGCCCCTTTC
>CALRPK020000145.1:0-5549 GCA_943370015.1 Paracoccus haematequi | reverse complement strand
CATCCCGCCAAGCGCGCGGCCCGGCGGGTGCTGTCCAGCGGGACAGGTGGGGCTGAGGTCAGACCTTGACCTCGATGGCCAAACCGGCGGCCTTGGCCAGTTCCACCACCGCAGCGGCCACGGCGAGGTCTTGCAGACCCACACCGGTGCCATCGAACAGGGTGATCTGGTCGGCAGCGGTCCGGCCGGGATGCGTGCCGTTGATGACCTCACCCAGTTGGGTGATGTCGTCTTGCCGGATCAGACCCGAAGCGATGGCGTGCTGCGCCTCACCGATGGTGACCGACTGCGCGATCTCATCGGTGAAAACCGACGCACGGGCCAGAAGGGCCGGGTCCAGTTCCTGCTTGCCTTTGGTGTCCGTGCCCATGCAGGCGATGTGCGTTCCGGCGCGAACATGGTCAGCCATCAGGATCGGCGCGAAAGACGAGGTGATCGTGATGATGACATCAGCCTCGTACAGGCCGGACAGTTCGACCTGTTCAAAGGGCAGGCCCGCGTCGGACGCGACTTCGGCCAGACCCGGCAGCATTTCGGGGTGCAAGTTCCACCCGATGACCTTTTCGTAGCTGCCCTGCTGAAGCGCGGCGCGCAGCTGGAATTTCGCCTGATGGCCAGCGCCGACCATGCCGATCACCTTGGCATCCTTGCGCGCAAGGTGCTTGATCGACACGGACGAGGCGGCTGCGGTCCGCAGCGCGGTCAGCAGGTTGCCTCCGACCATGGCAGACACCGTGCCGGTGTCGGGGTCGAACAGAAAGATCGTGGATTGGTGATTGATCAGCCCGTGTTTGGCCAAATTGTTCGGCCAATAGCCGCCCGCCTTTAACCCCAAGGTCAGTCCCGCGCGGTCGAAACCGCCCTTGAAACCGTAAAGCGCATCTTCATGGCCAATCGCCTCGCGGATGACGGGGAAGTTATAGGCCTTGCCAGCGGCCATGGCGGCAAAGACCTTTTCCACGGCATCAAAGGCAGCTTCGGGTGTCATCAGCTTGGCGATGTCGCGTTCTGGGACGATCAGCATGGTTTCCTCGATTGGCAGATGGGTTGCCCGCGCGCCGAATGCGGGACACGCGCTTGCCCCGCGCCCCAAGATGGGGACGCAGGGCAATTCTGATGGGATCAATAGGCCTTGCCGCGTGCCGAGACGGGCCAGACCACCTCGACCTTGCCGCTCCGGACACCCACATACCAATCATGGACGTTGCAGGTGGGATCGCAATGGCCCGGAACAAGGCGCAGCTTGTCGTTCACCTTCAGCACGCCATCCACGTCTTCGACCACGCCATGTTCATCCGAGCATTTGACGTATTTCACGTCGCTGCGGCCATAGATCACCGGAAGGCCGCTGTCGACCGACTGCGCCTTGAGACCCGCGTCCACGATGGCCTTGTCGGCCTTGGCATGGGACATGACCGAGGTGAGGATGAACAGCGCGTTCTCCCATTCGCCTTGGTCGATCCGCTTGCCGTCCTTGTCGAGGATACGGCCATAGTCGGCATCCATGAAGGCGTAGGACCCGCATTGCAGCTCGTTATAGACGCCCGAGGTGCTTTCGAAATAGTAGCTGCCCGTGCCACCACCGCCGACAATGTCGCAGGTGATGCCCTTGGCCTTGAGCGCGTCGACGGCGTCCTTCACCTGAGCGACGGCGGCGTCGATCTTGGCCTTGCGGTCGGCATAGTTGTCCATGTGCTGCATCGCGCCCTGATAGGCTTGGATGCCTGCGAATTTCAGCCCCGCCGCCGCGCTGATTGCCATGGCCAGTTCGACGACATCGGGCGTCGTTTTCACACCGCAGCGGCCCGCGCCGCAGTCGATCTCGACCAGACATTCGATGGTGGTACCATGTTTCACCGCCGCCGCCGACAGATCAGCCACATTGTCGAGCATATCAACGCAGCAGATGGTGCGCGCGCCCAGTTTGGGCAGGCGGGCCAAACGGTCGATCTTGGCCGGATCGCGGACTTGGTTTGACACCAGAACGTCCTTGATGCCGCCACGGGCGAAAACCTCGGCCTCGGACACCTTTTGGCAGCAGACGCCGCAGGCCCCGCCCAGCGTTTCTTGCAGTTTGGCCACATCCACCGATTTGTGCATCTTGCCATGGACCCGATGACGCATGCCGTGGGCCTTGGCGTAATCGCCCATCTTCTTGATGTTGCGTTCCAGCGCGTCCAGATCGAGGATCAGGCACGGCGTCTGGATATCGGCGTCGGACATGCCCGGAATGGCCGGGATGTCATAGCCCACGTCGAGACTGTCGAAATTCACGGGTGCGTTCATGGCTCAGACTCCTTGGACCCAAGGCAGCTTGTCCAGATCGACATTGCCGCCAGTGATGATGATACCCACCCGCCGACCGCGGAAGGCGTCCTTGTTCTTCAGGATCGTGGCAAGGGGAACCGCGCTCGACGGTTCCATGACCACGCGCAGATGCTTCCAGATCAGCTTCATCGCATCGATGATTTCCTGTTCCGATGCGGTGTAAATCTCGGTGACATGGGTTTTTACGAAGTGCCACGTCAGGTCTTTCAGTGGAACCAGAAGCCCGTCCGCGATGGTCTTGGGCGCGTCATCGGCGATGATGTGCCCGGCCTTGAAGCTGCGATAGGCGTCGTCGGCCTGTTCGGGTTCGGCTGCGATCACCTTGGTTTCAGGTGCCAGTCTGGACAATGTCAGGCAGGTGCCCGAGATCATGCCGCCGCCACCAATCGGGGCCACGACCATGTCGAGCCCACCCGTCTGTTCCATGAACTCACGCGCGCAGGTGCCCTGCCCCGCAATCACGCGCGGGTCGTTGTAGGGATGAACGAAATCACCGCCCGTCGCTTCCTGCACCTTGGCAAAGGTCGCCTCGCGGCTTGTCGTCGAAGGGTCGCATTCGGTGATCACGCCGCCATAACGGCGGACCGTGTCCTTTTTGGCCTGCGGTGCCGTGCGCGGCATGACCACGTTGCACGGAATCCCCCGCAAGGAGGCGGCATAGGACAGGCACGAGGCGTGGTTGCCAGAGGAATGGGTGGCCACGCCCTTTTTCGCCTGCTCTTCCGACAGGCCGAACACCGCATTGGCGGCGCCCCGCACCTTGAAGGCGCCGGGTTCCTGAAAGTTCTCGCACTTGAAGAACAGGTGCGCGCCGGTCAGGTCGTTGAGGTAATCCGAGGTGCGGACCGGCGTCAGACGGATATGGGGCTTGATGCGTTCATGCGCGGCAAGCATGTCCTCATAGGTCGGGATATACATGTCTTTTCCTCGCTCAGGCGGTGGGGGTGGACGTGTGGCGATAGTGGTCTTGGGCAGCGGCGACACCCGCGCCCAAGGTGATGGGCAACCCCAGATCGGCCATGCACATTTCAGCCGTGGCGATGCCGGACAGGGCGAGCACGTCGGTCAGCATCCCAAGGTGACCGATGCGGAACACCTTGCCTGCGACCTCGCCCAGCCCGACGCCGAAGGCCACGCCGTATTTCGAGGCCGCATGGGTCACGATCTGTGTGGCGTTGAAGCCTTCGGGGGTGCGGATGGCGCTGACCGTATCGGAATAGACCTCCGGCCCAGCCGCGCAGAGCGTCAGGTTCCATGCCTTGACCGCGCGGCGCACGCCTTCGGCGATCCTGTGATGGCGGGCAAAGACGTTCTCCAGCCCCTCGTCCAAGATAATCTCGGTCGAGAGTTTCAGCCCGTTCATCAAGCCGACCGGCGGCGTATAGGGGAACGCATCGGCGGCGTAACCCTTCATCATGTCGGCGATGTCGAAAAAGGTCCGGGGCAGCTTGGCGGTCTTGGCGGCTGCCACCGCCTTGTCCGAGAAGCCAAGGATCGCAAGGCCCGCCGGAAGCATGAAGCCTTTCTGACTGCCGGTGACAGCGATATCGATGCCCCATTCGTCAAAGCGGAAGTCCATGGATGCGATCGAGGAAACGCCATCCACGAACAGCAGTGCCGGGTGCCCCGCCGCATCAAGCGCGCGTCGGACGGCGGCGATGTCGGATTTCACGCCGGTCGCGGTCTCGTTATGCGTTGCAAGCACGACCTTGATCTTGTGGGCCTTGTCGGCGCTGAGGATGTCTTCATAGCGGTCGGCTGGCAGACCCTGACCCCAAGGGGTTTCGACGATCTGCACGTCCAGCCCGTGGCGTTGGCACATGTCGATCCAACGGTGGCTGAACATGCCGTTGCGGGCGGCCAGCACGGTGTCACCGGGGGAAAGCGTGTTGCTGATTGCGGTTTCCCAGCCGCCCGTGCCGGTCGAAGGGAAGATGAAAACATGCGCCTTGTCCGATTTCAGGATCTTTCGCACGTTCGTCAGGCAGGGGTGAAGGATCTTCGCAAACGCCGGCGAGCGATGGTCAATCGTCGGCATATAGCACGCCTTGCGAACCTCTTCGGGCATATTGGTCGGCCCGGGGATGAAAACAGGGTTCTGGTGACTCATGACGATCTCCTGATTTTGTAGGACGACGGTAGTGGGTATGCGCGGCGGAGGATATTTTTTTGAATAGTCATTTCATTTTTGCATTCCCGCGAAAAATGCAGCCTTGCCAATGCTTTGCATTTTTCATACTGTGAAAACCTCTTTCACATCGCCCCAGAGGCACCTTATGGAAAAAACTGAAAGTCGGATCGAAGCCCCACGCCGGGCGCGGGGTCGGCCACGGGAATGGGGCGATCCGACGGACCAGAACACGATCCGGTCGCTGGATCGCGCGATGCGGATCCTGGGCTTTGTCAGCGAAAGGCGCGGCATCAATCTGTCGGCCATCGCCGACGAATTGGCCGAGTCCCCGGCGACGGTTTACCGCGTGCTTGTCACCTTGGAGGGGCGCGGCATGGTGGAATTCGACGCGGTCGAGCAGTCGTGGCATATCGGTCCGGCGGCCTTTGTCATCGGGGCAAGGTTCCTGCGCCGCACCAGCCTTGTGGAACGGGCGCGCCCGATCATGCGGCGGCTTATGGAGGTGACGGGGGAAACCGCGAACCTTGGGATCGAACGCAACGGCGCTGTGCTGTTTCTGAGTCAAGTTGAAACCAATGCCAGCATCCGGGCCTTTTTCCCCCCGGGGACGCTGTCGCCGATCCACGCCTCGGGGATCGGCAAGGCGCTGCTGGCGCAGATGGATGCCGCCCAGCGCGAAAGATGCCTGTCTGTCGATACGCTCGAGGCATTCACGCCCAACACGATTGTCGACCGGGCGATCTTGCAGGATGACCTGCACCTGATCCGGGCGCGCGGGTTCTCTTTTGACGATGAAGAGCGCACACCCGGCATGCGCTGCATTGCGGCCCCTGTTTTCGACCTCAATTCAGAAGCGGTCGCAGGCATTTCGGTATCTGGCCCGACAAGTCGGGTCAGCGAGGAAACGCTGGCAAAGCTCAGCGGTCCCGTGATGGACGCCGCACGGGATTTGACGGCGGCCATCGGCGGCCTTGCCCGCGACCGTCCCTAGCGCGCGGCGGGGGCGGTCGCATCGGGTGTCAAGCCCTGCGCCGGGGGGGTCCGGCGCAGGGGTGGACAGCAGCGAATGCGGTCCGTTCCGGTCAGGCGA